>NZ_CALETC010000023.1:0-3179 GCF_937920065.1 Acetomicrobium mobile | reverse complement strand
TCACAGCGCCCGGACTTTGACCACAAGTTGTGACGATAACAGGAGGCTCAATTGGTGGCACTTCACTTGACACGGCAACCATCGGCAGGCAAAGCAAACCACAGATGCAGACCAAACCCCCAAATGCCAAAATTTTGATAATTCTTTTCATGTTCCAAAACCTCCGTTCGCTTAATTTATGTAGTCGAACTCTGCAAAATTGGGAGCATCCCAATCTCTTAATACGACCTGTAGGTACTTCTAAGAATCATTTTCTCTCTGCAGATCACCAACAAAACATTCTTCCATGTCGCTTGACTCTTCTAACTGCTGACCCAATAAATAACTTTTTAGGTGCCTTTGTATTATAATCAAGTAAATATTAGCATATTAACTATTCTTTTATCAAGCAATCCTCTTTTTATAAAGTTATAAAGCCCCTGAAGCAGTTTTTATTTAAAACTTCTGGATTTCTGCAGCAGGCAGACTCCCATTATGGCGATAATGCCTCCACCAATTGATAAAACAGAGGGGATCTCATCGATCCATAACCAAGCTACAAAAATAGCCAGGACTGGATTTAAAAACAGGCTGCTTGCAACGAACGAAGCGGGATTTCTCGACGTCGCATAAGCCCACCCGGCATAGCCGATGCAGGTTGGAAAAACTGCAAGATACGCTACCGTTAGGATAGCAGAAAGAGGAGCGGTTGTGACTGCATTAAAAAGCCCTCTACCAAAAGGCGCCATCAATATCGTGCTGCTAACTATAACGTAAGTCGTCAATCTGAAAGCGCCGTATTTTGGTAAAAGGTTTTTTTGAAAAACGAAGTAAAATGACTCCATAAAAGCTGCACATAATATCCATAGGGCTCCAACAGAAGGTTTCATACCTCCCTCTCCTATTGAAATGACAGCCGCGCCCGAAAAGCTTATAGCGATGCTAATCCAACCTAGAAATGTCATCTTTTCTTTTAATATGATTACCGCCAGGATGGCAGTAAATACAGGTGCGGTAGCAATGAGCAGGCTGGCAGCTCCTGCAGATACGGTTTGTTCGCCGATACATAACGGTATATGGTAAAGGAACATGCCTGTCACACCCAAGAAAAATATAAAGGGGACATCTTTTAAATCAGGCAATCCAAATTTAAACATTACAAACGGAAGCAATACGATCGAGGATATGACAAAGCGAAACACCGCTAAATGAAGAGGTGAAAAATAATAGAGAGCCGCTTTTACGGCAGCAAAGGCTGATGACCACACTAAAAGGGTTATGATTAGCGCCGTTAGGCTGGGCCAGTCAATTGAACTTTTTAAACCAAATTCTACAAGTCGAGACTTTCTGAAGTTCATAACGTTGCTCCCCTTGCTGTTTGCAAGACAACTAAAGTAGGATCAATTAAAATATACCATAATTTTCATGATTTTATGTTATCAGCAACTAACTGGATCGCCTTAGAACAAAGAGGAATTTAATGCCTATTTCACTTTTGCTGGGTAACGACTTTCTTTTTTCGATGTCCTTTGAAGGCTCATTAGTTTGCTCTAATCACGCATGATAAGGTATAATGGGTTTTGAAAATCATATTAAATTAAGGAGGGATTGCCAATGGCTGAGTATCACGAGCCCGTTGAAGAGCTCACCGCAAAGGATAGGGATTTTCATCGAGCTCTTGCAAGCCTTAAGGAAGAGATAGAAGCAGTTATGTGGTACCACGACAGGGCGGCAACAACACAAGACCCAACAATAAGATCCGTTATAGAACACAATCGAGATGAGGAAATTGAGCATGCCGCCATGCTGCTTGAATGGCTGAGGCGTAACATGCCTGGATGGGATGAGGCCCTGGGCACATACCTTTTCACCGAAGAACCCATAACGGAAATAGAGGAAGCGGCGACTTCAGGGACATCAGGTGAATCATTTTCAAAAACCAGTGTGTCTACCTCTAGCTTAAACATTGGTTCTCTTAGAAATAACAAGTAAGGGAGGGGTGGAGATGGATTTTCTTAAAAGGGAATTAGCACCACTGGATAGTTTTGCTTGGGAAGAAATTGACGGAAGGGCAAAAGAGGTGTTAATTGCCAACCTTTCAGCGAGGAAGTTTGCCGATGTATTAGGTCCATTTGGTTGGGATTACGCAGCGTATCCTACGGGGAGGCTTAAGAAGGGTGACGCCTCAAAAGAGGTCTGCTATGCAACGCGACTGAGTTTGCCCTTAGTTGAGCTATACGTCCCATTCGAACTTTCCATATGCGAGCTCGATGCCATATCCAGGGGGTTAAAATCTCCAGATTTGACAAACCTGGAAGAAGCAGCGAGAAAGTTGGCCTTTTTTGAGGATAAATCGGTCTTTTACGGATTGGAAGATGCTTCCATGGAAGGTCTCTTTGGCACGTCCCAAGAGTTTACCATAGAGCTACCCCTCCAAAATACTTCGGATTTACTAGTCAGCTTAACTCAAGTAAAACATCACTTTACGCAGAATGGCGTTGAAGGCCCCTATGCCCTTATAGCAGGCCCGGCCCTTTGGAGCAGAATTTACTCCGTTGGAGAAGGGTATCCACTATACAAAAAAATTGGCGATGTGCTTGAAGACGGCAAAATAGTTTTTTCTCCCAACGTAAATGATGGGATAGTGGTTTCCTTGCGCGGTGGTGATTTCGAACTTATCCTGGGCCAGGATATATCCATTGGTTATAAAGAGTATAAAGATCGGGTAGTTTTGCTTTACTTCACCGAAAGTTTCACTTTTAACGTAGTTACCCCCGAGGCTGCTGTGCCGCTAAAGCTCGTCGACTAATAAGCTAAAAGATGAACCGAGGAAATATCTCGGTTCATCTTTTTTTATTTTCATAAAGTCGATCTACGAGCCATCTAAGAGAAGATCAATATGTCAGAACATCCCGCGCAATCAATATGGGCAGCAAGCTCGTTTTTTCGTTTTTACGCAAATCATGCATTCTCAAACTTAATAAAAAGCATTACAATTATTGTGAGAAATTTGAAGAATACTCTTTTCGTTGTGCGATGATTGATTTGCCCCGCTCTAAAGCTAAGGGGGGATGAAGTTGAAAAAAGCTATATGGCGCTCTCTTATTGGAGCGGTGTTACTTGTGCTATTTACAACATGTGTTTCTATGGCCTCACTTGAACCTGAGTCAGTAAGGAGGGTATGGCAAAGGTTGGCTGAG
>NZ_CALETC010000022.1:0-3179 GCF_937920065.1 Acetomicrobium mobile | reverse complement strand
GGCGACACGCACCGGAGGGTAAATCTTTGGGTCATGCAGGCGCAATCATCGTTGGTAATAAGGGGACAGCTGCCTCGAAGATGGAAGTTCTTGTTGAAGCCGGTGTGCATGTGGCGCAAAATCCTCGCGAAGTTATTGAAACCATAAGCGAATTGTTGAGGTGAATTTTTAATGAGTGTATACATTGATAAGGATTTATGTAAGGGTTGTGGACTTTGTATTGATGCTTGTCCAGTAAACGTATATGAAATCAAGGGCGAAACGAACCGCAAAGGCTTTGCTGTTGTCTCCGCAGTAGAACCGGATAAGTGTGTCAAGTGCAAAATTTGCGAAAAGATCTGTCCCGATTTAGCGCTTTTCATAGAATAGGAAAGCAAGAATAGGAAAGCAAGAAATTGAAGAAGCAAATAAGGGAGGAATCGCAATGACTAACATAGTATTATCTAATTTGGTCGCAGGTATTGAGCCATCTCCTACTGAAGAAACCTCTTTCTTAGCTAATACTCTTAAGCGTCAGGGAGTTGATGTCATTAGTTTCGCCCAAGGTGAACCAGACTTTGATACGCCCAATTATATTAAAAAGGCGGCAATCAAGGCCATTAATGAGGGATTTACCAAGTATACTGATGTGGGCGGAATTATAGAGCTTAAGGAAGCAGTAGTAGAGAAACTCAAGCGCCAAAATAACTTGGAGTACGATATTTCAGGGGTCATCATAGGAAATGGCGGTAAGCAACTCCTATATGAGGCATTTGCTACCTTGTGCAATCCTGGCGATGAAGTACTTATACCTACACCCTGTTACGTAAGTTACGCAGATCAAATTCGTTTAACAGGTGCACGCGCGGTCTTCGTGCCAACCACAGAAGAAAACGAGTTCGTTCCTTGCCTGGAAGATGTCCAAAAACTATGGAATCCTAAGGTTAAAGTATTTGTCATTAATTCACCCTGTAACCCAACCGGAGCAGTTTTCCCACAAGAAGAGACCAGAAGGATAATGGATTTCCTCGTTGAAAATAAAACCTTTGTTATAACCGATGAAGTGTACGAATACTTGCTTTATGATGGGGCAAAGCATATTAGCCCTGCTGCTTTAGATCCGAAATATAAGCAGTGGTGCATTGTTGTCAATAGCTTGTCTAAGACATATGCCATGACTGGTTGGCGGATAGGGTATGCGGCAGGTCCAAAAGAAATTATAAATGGAATGAATTCTCTGCAGGGGCATCTCACGGGTAATGTAAATTCCATAGCGCAAAAAGCCGCTGCAGAGGCTCTTTTGGGACCTCAAGATGATATCGCTCGAATGGTAGAGGAATATGCGAAACGCAAGGATTACATGGTTAACAGGATTAACTCAATTGAGGGACTGTCATGCATAGAACCCAAAGGCGCCTTTTATGTATTTGCTAATGTTAAGAACCTATTTGGAAGAACATACAATGGCAACAAGCTTGAAAATGACAAAGATGTAGCTAATTTCTTCCTCAAGGCTGCTCATGTAGCTGTAGTGCCAGGTATAGCATTTGCCTATGAGGGATATGTGCGTTTCGTCTTTGCGAAATCGCTTGGTACCATCAAGGAAGGGCTAGATAGGATAGAAAAGGCTATTGGCGAACTTACATAAACTAAGATTTATTATTATCCATGATCCCCAGTATAAAAACTGTAGATTGATAATTAAATTAAAGAAAATTTAGAACTACTGTCAAATCAGGTGTATAGCGTTCAAGTAATGTGCAAATCACATAGCGAGGGGACAGGAAGTCTTAAATGCCGTCAAGCGGGATGAAGAATAGCGAGGAAAAAGTTGGGTAAATTTACAAGTCATCATTACACCGGCAAGGCCTTAATGTCTGATGAGTCTAGGTAGAGTCCGACGGTTTCTCCTTCTTTGTAAAGGCGGGCATCTTTGCTGTAAGGTTCGGTTACACGGATCAGATTACCTGATGTTATTTCTATGGCATATTCGATTTCGTCTCCGAGGAATACTTTGCTAACCACATTGCCTTTTAGCGACCTGTCGTCTACATTGCTAAGCTTGATTGATTCGGGCCTGACGACCAATGCAACTTCGTCTCCAACGTTAAATTTAAAACGCCTTTGAGCATTAATTGGAACGGTAAAAATAAATCCGTGAAAAAGCACGTCCATGTATTCGCCTTTGATAGAAATCGCTTTCCCCTTGAAGATATTGGCCTGGCCGATGAAGTCGGCGACAAAAAGGGAAGCCGGGTTGGCGTAAAGCTCGAAAGGCGTTGCTACCTGTTCAACTTTGCCCTCGTTTAAGACAGCGATCCTGTCCGCCATTGCCAAGGCTTCTTTTTGATCGTGAGTCACATAAATACAGGTAGTGCCAAGGCGCTTTTGCAATTGACGAATCTCAGCGCGCATATATATGCGAAGTTTCGCATCGAGATTGGACAGCGGTTCGTCCATGAGCAGCACTTGGGGTTTGATGACTAATATCCTTGCCAAGGCAACTCTTTGTTGCTCTCCGCCCGACAGCTGGTTTGGGAAGCGGCTTTCTACACCTTCTAAGTTCACCATTTGAAGGGCTTCGGTAACGCGCCTTTTGATTTCATGAGCCGGCAGTTTTCTGACCTTAAGGCCATAGGCGATGTTGTCAAATACTGTCATGTGAGGAAAGAGGGCGTAGTTTTGAAATACAAACCCTATGTTTCGTCTGTTTGCTGCTATATCCGTAACGTCACGTTTGCCGATAAAGACTTTCCCTTCCGTCGGCGTTTCAAACCCGGCTATCATGCGCAGGATGGTGGTCTTTCCGCATCCTGACGGCCCAAGCAATGTCACCAACTCTCCTGCATCGATTCTAAGGTTGACATCGTCTACCGCTTTAAAAGCAATTCCATCGCTATAAAAGATTTTGGTCAAATGGTTTAGATAAATGGGCACGGACAATTTATATCCCCCTTTGCTCCCTGTAATAATTAGGGTAGAGCATGCTAAAAAGAAACCTTATGGCCCACATGGCTAGTGCGACTATAAGTACCAGTACCACGGAAAGGGCCGCTGCCTGAGCGAACAAAAGCTCCGTGATACACTCAAGTATCCGCACGGTCAGCAAGCTCCATCGCACCGAGACTAAAAATATCGTGGCGCTGATCGCGGTCATGGAGACCACGAATAAATAACGCGTCCCGGTGGCTATCGCCGGT
>NZ_CALETC010000021.1:0-2443 GCF_937920065.1 Acetomicrobium mobile | reverse complement strand
ATTGATCATTTTTTTCGTCTTAACTGCAACCTTTGTCCAAGGAAGCATTACAGTTATGCTTCCGGAAGGCACTGGAGACTCCTTATCACGGGCACCTTTTGTGATAAACGTCGATCGCCATGGTGCTGTTATAATTAACGAGAAAACGGTTGACATTGACGAAGCGGTCGTGCTTGCTCGACAAGAAAGATCGCAAGGCCAATCGATACTTTTAGCCGGAGATAAGAAAGCCCCCTATGAAGCAATAATTCGTGTATTAGACGCATTAAAGCAAGCTGGAGTTGAAGAAGTCTCGTTGGCAGTGGGTGGAGGCGAAAAAGCGATTCCATGAGAGACAATATCGGAAAGTGGATGGCCCCTCTGTTATTAAGTTTACTAATACACACTGTAATAATTTGGAACTTCGAGATTCCTCACGCTCGAGTCAAGACGCCAAGTGTGAGTAAGCCCCTTAATGTCAAGCTGGCAAGATTTGAGCCAGCCGAAACGATCAAAGTTGCAAGCAGCGCTAAAAACTCTAAAGATGAAGTCAAAAACCTCCTTACCTCTGAAGTGATGCCAAAAAAAATTTCTCCCACAGAGACCCTCAACGAAAAAAAGGAACCAACAGTGCAAAAAAAAGAATCTGCAACTATCAAATCTTCGAGCAAAACTAAAAAAGAAATTCCCACGAAAAAACCCTCTTCCATCGATGCGCAAGTTACTCATTTAAGTAGAAACGGAAAAGACGTTCAGGAAGAAACGCTAAATCGCGACTCTGGCGAGTCAGGACAAAAAACCGATCTCTCTCAAACGAAAGGGATACAGCATGAAAAAAATAACGGCCAGGTCGGTGCTGATAACTTAAGCAATGATATTTCAAACAACTCCTCTAGCTGGCCACAAAAGTCGCTACGAATGGCTAGCGAACTTGATATCCTTAGAAGCGTAAAACCCGCATATCCTCTGATCTCAAGGAGGCACGGCGAAGAAGGAACCGCAACAATATACGTGCGAGTTTCATCTGACGGCACCGTTATTGAGGCCAGCGTTTATAAATCAAGTGGATATGACTTGTTAGACGAAAGTGCGCTAAAAGCCGTCAAACAATGGGTCTTCAAAAGCACGGAGGAAAGAGAGATCTTAGTTCCAGTTGTCTTTAAATTAAAACCATAAAAACCCTAGCATAATAAGTTATAATTAATATAACATCGCAATATAGCCCATCAAAATTACTATAAAATAAAAGGAGGGTGAAGTAATGTCGGAGGGAGAGAAAAAAAGAGGTTTCATGAGTTGGTATTTCGGGTCAAACTTGTTGATGCGCATATTGATTGGACTTATACTTGGCATCGTGGCTGGGCTTTTGTTTAAGGACAAGATACTTTGGGTCCAACCCTTCGGGGATTTATTCATCAGGCTCCTAAAAATGATAGTCGTTCCAGTGATACTGTTTAGTCTTATCGTTGGAACGGCGAGCATCAGTCCCTATCGTTTGGGCAAGGTTGGCGTAAAAATAATAGTTTATTATTTACTCACTACTGTCCTTGCCGTCGCTATAGGCTTGATTTTTGCTAATTTATTCAAACCGGGGTTGGGATTGGAGCTCGCCGTAGGCGAAGTTGCAGGATTTGAGCTTAAAAAACCTTCATTGGTAACAACGTTTTTAAATATAGTCCCGACAAACCCCGTCGAGGCTTTGTCCAAAGGCGACGTTTTGCCAATTATCTTCTTTGCGCTTCTTTTTGGAATAGGACTTTCATTTTTATTAGAAAGCGACAACGAAGAATTAAGGGCATCCGCAAAAACGGTCTATAATTTTTCCAATGGCGCAGCCGAAGTTATGTACAAAATTGTAGGAGGAATAATGGAATACGCCCCCATTGGAGTTTTTGCATTAGTGGCTGTTGTCCTGGCAAAAGAAGGCCCCAGGGTAATCGGACCGCTTGCAACAGCAGTCGGAACGGAATATCTGGCCATAGTCGTTCACGTAGCACTAGTTTACGGGTTAGTATTGAGGCTTTATGGTCTACGTTTAACCAAGTTTCTAGCACACGCAAAGGAAGCCATGATAACTGCCTTTGTTACCAGGAGCAGTAGCGGGACCTTACCAGTGACGATGGCGTGCGCCGAAAACATGGGTATACCTAAGGGAATTTATTCCTTCACGCTTCCCCTTGGGGCTACGATCAACATGGATGGAACGGCAATTTATCAAGGGGTTTGCGCTCTTTTCATTGGTTTCGCCGTAGGTCGTCACATGCCACTTTCGGATCAACTTATCATTATAGTAACTGCCTTGCTCGCCTCGATAGGAACTGCCGGCGTACCGGGTGCAGGTGCAATCATGCTCCTTTTAGTCTTGGATTCGGTCGGGCTATCCGTTGATCCAGGCACTCCTGTCGCCGCAGCTTATGCGATGATATTGGGAGTTGACGCAATATTCGATATGGGAAGAACCTGC
>NZ_CALETC010000020.1:0-2228 GCF_937920065.1 Acetomicrobium mobile | reverse complement strand
AAATGAGCGTTCTTCACTTATATCTGACCCTTTGGTTCCGCAAATCAGTTGCTTGCTCATCATTAAAAAAGGAGCGTGATGATTTTGCATAAGAGAAAACCACCATATGTAATTGGAATTGATTGTGGGACTCAAAGTTTAAGAAGCGGAATTTTTGACTTAGAGGGCTATCCTATTGTATTTGCTACCAAGGATTATTCAACATATTTTCCAAGGCCCGGTTGGGCGGAACAAGATGCCGACGATTGGTGGGAGGCAACCGTCACGACGGTGAGAGAGTGCTTAACAAAGAGCGGCGTTTCTAAAGAAGAGATCATTGGAATAGCTGTCGACGGGACTTCCTCAACCGTTGTCCCGGTGGATGAAAAAGGCAACCCTATAAGCTTACGAGGGCACTGCTTATGGTACTCGTCACATCCTCGATACGTTTGCACGGTCTGGATTTAATGTGTCTGAAATTTATGCTTGTGGTGGAGGTACTCGTAGTGCCTTGTGGCTTCAAATCCACGCCGATGTTTGTAATGTCCCAATATTCCTGACAGAAGTTGAAGAAGCATCGACTTTAGGGACTGCAATTTGTGCAGCAGTAGCTGCAGGTGCATATAAAACTATCGAAGAGGCAGCACAAAACATGGTACACGTTCGCGAAAAAATTTGTCCCGATGCGGAAAAACATGATTTATACAATTTCTTTAGAAATAGTTGCGTTAGGAGAAGCGGTGAAAGAGTTCAATGTAGGGGATAGGGTCACAGTTATTCCATTGATACCATGTGGAAGCTGTGAATTTTGTAAAGTGGGGGAGTATCAGTTATGTGATCATTATAACTATTTGGGATCGCGTACTAATGGTGCTTATGCCGAATACGTTGTAGCTCCTGCTAGAAATCTCCTTAAACTGGCTGATAATGTTTCTTTTGAAGAGGGAGCGATGACAGATCCTGCCTCCGTTGCGTTACACGCTGTAAGGAAGGTGGGTATTCTACCGGGCGATAAAGTGGCGGTGTTTGGCCTCGGCCCGATAGGGCTGCTAGCTCTACAGTGGTGCAAGATTATGGGGGCCGGGCACGTAGTAGCCATAGATATATTTGAAGAAAAGCTACAGCTGGCTCATGAATTGGGAGCGGATGATTGTGTAAATGGAAAGGTTGACAATCCCGTTGAGGAGATTAAAGATATCACCAAAGAAAAAGGAGTGGAAAGAGCTATTGAATTTGCCGGCAATAAGATTACCCAGGAGCAATGCATAAAATCTACTGCTAAACTTGGTTGTTGTGTCTTTGGTGGTATATCGCATACAGATCTTCCCCTTTCAGAGCATGCTGTGGATGGAATACTTCGTAAAGAGTTAACAATTAGGGGATCGTGGAATTCCTCGTTTTCGCCTTCCTTTAATGACTGGGAGCGGTCTTTGTATTTTATGGCAAATGGAAAACTCAGATGCCAACCCTTAATATCCCATCGATTGCCGCTGAGCAAGCTTCCGGAAGCATTCAAAGTGATGTATGAAAGAAAGGAATACTTTAGCAAAGTAATGTTTTTGCCCGAAATCTAAAAATGTTGCCCCCAAGGTTTTATTGGGTGTATCCAAAGGGACCCTAGAGGTGTACCTGCTCGTGCTAGAAATAAAAATAGCAAAAAGTGCATTTGATATTGTTTCTTCTTAAAAAGAAATATTAAATTAAAAAGGAGGAGTCGTTTATATATGACTTCAGTAAATATTGCCCAATATATTGATCATACAAATTTAAAGCCAATGGCGACCAAGCGCGATATTGAACTTTTATGCGAGGAAGCACTGCAATATCGTTTTGCTGCGGTCTGTGTCAATCCCTACAGAGTTAGCTTGGCGGCACAGCTGCTTAAGGGCTCGAGCGTAAAGGTTGCTTCGGTGATTGGATTCCCCCTGGGAGCCACGTTGCCCGAGACAAAGGCACTAGAAGCTAAAAGCGTCCTGGAAAAGGGAGCAGAGGAAATAGACATGGTGATCAACATTGGAGCGCTTAAGGATGGGGACGATGATCAGGTTTTAAAGGATATTAAGGCCGTGGTGGACGCCTCCGCGGGAGCTACCGTGAAGGTCATTTTGGAGTGTTGCTATCTCACCGATGAGGAAAAAATAAGAGCTTGCCATCTGTCAACCGAAGCGGGCGCCAACTTCGTCAAGACGTCAACTGGCTTTGGGAGTGGCGGAGCTACCTTTGAAGATGTTAGGCTCCTTCGGGCAAAT
>NZ_CALETC010000019.1:0-8471 GCF_937920065.1 Acetomicrobium mobile | reverse complement strand
AAGAAAACGTAACTGTCCATACCTGTAAATAAACGATGTGGATAAATCGCTATTGCTTCATACATATCAGGGTTGAAAAAAAAGTAGGAGAGTCCTGACGCCGCTACAGCAAAAATGACTGGAGCCCCAAAAATAAGCAAAAACATGAGTAAGCCGATTACTATCAAAATCGCCATCCAAGAATCACTCCTTCATTTTCCGCATCAATTTGTATAGGACAATCGAATGCTGAATCAGTGTGAAAAATATACCCATGGGTATCGACAAGTACGGCCAAAATTTTTTTATTTTTAGGCTAACCATATAAACATTACGTGCATTCCACGCCATAAGCCATCCCTCGTAAAGTAAAACCGAAAATATGACCACCATGATGATGCGGTAGGTAAAGTCCCTGTATTTGATGAGTCTTGCAGGCCAAAGACGGTCAAAAAAGTCGACTGTAATCAGCTCTGAGTTTTTTACTAGAGTGCTCAGCACCAACATCGAGACCCAAATTATCAAACATTTTGAAACCTCTTCCGCCCATGGAATTGAGATACTGAAGACATATCTACCGATTACATTTATGAATAGGACTGATACCAAGAAACAAATAAACAACCCACAGATCACCTCGACAGCAAGAGAAATATAATTTGCGATGCCGTCGATAAAGGATTCTCGTTCCATTTTCCGACGCTCCTTTTCAACATCTTGTCGCAGTAAAAAGCGGCAAATAAGACCATTGAAAAACTTTTGTTAGCCGCTTTTTACCTCGCATTCGATACTTTTTGACAGACAGTCCGACTAAACCCTCCAATGCCTATTAAATATTTTCCTTCACTTCTTCAGCCGCTTTCAAAAACTCACTTGTTACCTCTTTCCCAAGCTCTTTTATCATATACTCAATAACTGGGGGCGTTGCAACTTTTTTGAATTCCTCCCTCTGTGCTGGAGTCAAATAAGTAATCTCCATCTTTTTCGTTAAATACTCAAGATCTCTAGCCTCTTTTGCTTTCAAAATACCCATAAATGAACGAATGCCTTCACGTACTGCACGGTTAAAAACCTTACGGTCCTCATCAGTCAAACTTTGATAGAATTTTTCGTTGACATTAAATGTAACAATATTGCCCGTGTGATTATCAAGAGTAAGATACTTCTGAACATTTTCGAGTCCCAAAAGGATGAGGCTCTGCGGAGCATTCTCCTGACCATCGACAATGCCAGTCTGACAAGCGGTATAAAGCTCAGACCAAGGAATGGGGGTCGGAGACGCTCCCAGTGCCTGAATCATTTTCATATAAACAGGAATTTCCATTGAACGAATCTTGAGTCCTACCATGTCCTTCGGTGTCACTATGGGTCGAACATTGTTAGTAAAACAACGCATGCCAGCTGGCATGATCCCGGTAAGGCGAATGCCCTTACTTTTCGCTGTCTCCTCTATCAGCGCTCTTGTAAAATCGGTATTATACATTTCAGAAATATGTTCAGTATTCTCAAATACAAAGGGGATCTCAAAAAGGTTAAATTTGGGATTATATGTACCTAGAAGGCCAACTGATTGCGAACAGGTAATCTGTATCAACCCCCGTTGGCACTGTTCAAGCATCGAAGGGTTGTCTCCAAGCTGTCCATTAGGAAATACGGAAACCTTAAAACGACCTTGCGTATCTTGCTCCATAACGTTCTTGAAAACAGTAGTCATAGCAAGATAGTGATCTTCAAAGAGGTCGTTGGCCTTTTCAGTATGCGCGATTTTTATGACCCCTTCAGTTATTGCGGCAAACGCCGGAAAAACCATGCAGAAAACCAACACAGCAACAAAAAAAACAACACCACATCTTTTCATGCAAAATCTCCTCCAATCTTCTGAAAAAACTTTGCTTCTATCGCTTCGCGACTCTAACCTAACTCCCAACCAAAATCAACATTGCACCACCTCTTATCCATGCTCAAATAATAAGCTTGCTATTTTTTAGCAATGTCTTGTTATTCCAGGACGTATCCATTGGTCTCTTTCAGCTTCACGGTCCACATCCTAAGGGTCTTAAGGCGTACAACCAATCTTCTGTCCGCATTATCGTCCTCTTGGTGTTTTTGCTTTACCTGTTCTGACGTCACCTTGCCACCGCTACAGATGTAGGCCCTCAGCGTAGACATGGCCTTTAAGCCCCTACGGTTCCAGGCCATCGACCTGAAGCTTAACCTCGAAGAAAGCACATGGCTTACGGGACACTTTAAGGCTTGAACTGCCGCAGTCTTCTTCGTTTCGAATCGTAATGGAGCTCCAGTTGTTGGTTATATATCTTTTGAAATCTGCGATCTTTTTTCTTTCCCTTTCGTCTGAAGCGTTCTTTGTCATCTCAAAGGTTATTTTCTTAAAAGAGTTTATGTCACTTATATTTATGGCCTTGTATATATCATGTCTTTTTTCAGGCTGCCTTGCCGTGGATTCGATGATTGCTTTATTTAGGTGGAATTTATCCGAGCACCGACTTTGCCTCGGGTAGCCAGCTTATCCCTCGTCTTATCCAATTTGCACCGTCTCCGTGGATGTATTGTCCTTTATATCGTCCGGGTCGTAAGCTTCGCATATCCTATCTGCTACTCCAGCCAAAACTCGTCCGTGTCCTTTCCGTAACCGCCCATGTATAGGGGATTTATACAGCTGTTTTTGGATGCCAACTTCGAAGTTCCTTCGTATATGCAGACTAAAAGAACTGCCGTGTTTCTCCCCCCTTGTAGGTATGCATGATCTTCGTCCGCGTCTATGCGCAATACCCCTACGCTTCTTGCTTCTTTAGGAACCTTTACTTTTAAGGCCTTTAATTCAAGTTGTGGACTTTATTTTTGACCCTTTGCCTGGACAACTCATCGCCAGTTACGTTTGAAGAGCTTTTGGCGTACAATACTTGATCAGCCGTTTCTACCAGCTTTACCGCCACCGCTTCGCTTAGTCTTTCGTATTTTCCAATCTCGGGGCTTCATCTAAGGGATATATATTTATCATGAGCTTTGTCGAAGTAGTAAGTCCTGTTAAAGGACATATTCCCAAAGAGGGTATAGATGCACCTTTTTTCCTCACGCCTTTCTACGACTAATCCCTTCTTTCTTCGAGACGCCTTGTTCTTATCTCAGAGATGAAGTTTTAGACAATTTGTAGTTAAGCAACCTTGTCTAAGTTGGGACCCCCCCTTTATGAATTTTTGGCGTTACAAAGATTCTACCAAAAGGAACGGCCCCTTTCTTTTTACCTCTGAAAATCTCCTACAAATATTTCACGCAATCGCGGTTTCTCATAGCTAAAACAAGCTTTATTTCCAATAAGGCTTGTCAAAGAACACGAATTCAGTGCCTATTCCCATATCCTTTGCTTTTTCATAAAGATGATAACTCCAAGCTATATCATGCACGGGCATTCCACCAGTGACGAGAATGATAATCTCATCGTCATTTCTTCGGCCATGGTCATCACCATTGACTACGTCACCAAGATTTCTTATCCTTGATGCATCATAGAGGCCTACATCAACATATTTAAGAAGAAAGAAGGAAGGTGCAACAACGGCCAAAGCATCTATACCCTTTGGATGCTCTTTGCCATCGGCGATGAAGGCTTGATGCATCTTCCAGTTGTCGGCAATAACCGTATTTTCGGTAAAACACTCGAGATCCATGTCAGCAGCACTTGTGAGAGTAACCAGACAACCTCTCTTAATCCACTCTTTTTCGATACGAGGAAAAACTTCCCCGGACGTGGCAACAGTAATTACATCGGCGGGTCGAACAGCGTTCTCAATTGAATTTGCATAATGAACTTGGATACCCGTTTTTTCTTTTATTTCTCTTGCAAAATCCTCATATTTGTTTGGGTTCACGTCAAAAAGGTAAGCTTCCTTAATTGTCGGACATCCTATATAAATAGCCCAGAGACATGCCCTATTGATGACACCGCCACCGATGACCCCTACAACTTTAGCTCCAGATCGAGAGAGATACCGAGCAGCAACACCTGGAACGGCTCCTGTTCTCATAGCACTGATAAGATTGCCTGACATAATAGTAAATGGCACCCCTGTATCGGCATCATTGAGAATAATAGTTAAAATAGATCGAGGAAGGCCTTTCTCGTGGTTTTTTAGGTTAGACCCATACCATTTTTCACCACAAACTTTATATCTACCCCCAAGATAAGCGATCATTGCCATGAATCTGCGATCTGGGCCTGCAACGGGCATGCCGGGAAACCGTTCCTCTTCTGGGAAAAAAATCATTTGCCCATGTTCGTTTTCCTTGGGCCCACCCATAATATAATCCCCTTTGCCAAGAAGCGAGAAAACTTCTTCGATTACATCAACACATTTGGGCATATCGAGGACGCCAGTCTTGATTAAATCAGCCTGTGAAAGCAAAAGACTCTTAACTTCAGCCACTTTTTAAACCCTCCCATAAACTATGCTGTAATTTTATTGTATACGCATATAGATCTTCTGCTTATTACTACACCATTTAGTTTATTTACTTTACTCTTGAAAGAAGCCTATCATGGGACCTTCATCAAACACCTCCTCATCACCAACTACATGAAACTCAAATCAAACCAATGTCGTTTAAAGTGCTAGACTAAAGATGATATAGATAAAACAATAGGTACCATGGGATTTTCCAGCAGATTCATAACTATTTTTTGCCATGTATAAGTAACAAAACTTTACAACAATTCTTTCTATTTGTAAAATAAATGAAATATATACTATGTATAAAAATTTTAGATGAATGGATTTGAGGATATGGAGTTCAAAAACATCTTTACCTTTACTAGGGTAGCGGAGCTCGGCAGCTTTACAGCCGCCAGCAGAGAGCTGGGATACACTCAATCAGCTGTGAGCATACAGATAAAGCAGCTTGAGGAGGAGCTAGGAGTACCCCTATTTGATAGAGTGGGCAAAAGCATATCCCTTACCACAAAGGGGCAGGAGTTTCTAATATATGCAAACGAGATACTAAGCATCATCTTGAAGGCTAAGAACATGATATCTTCCTCGGAGACGTGCCACGGCAGTCTTCGCATTGGCATGCTAGAATCACTCTTCATTTGGAGATTCTGCGATCTGTTGCCGCTATTTCACTCGATCATGCCGCTGGTCAATATCACCATAAACCTGTCGACAGGAACCAACCTCTACCAGAAGTTGAGGCAAAACGAGATTGACATAGCCTATCTTCTAGGAAAAAAGTTGTTCGTCAAGGGATGCGTTCACACATATGTCAATAGGGAGAGGATAGTTTTCGTCACATGTCCGGAAAATCCCATTGCGTGTAAAAAAAGCATTCCCATCGGGGAAATATTTAGACAACCCCTAATTTTGGTTGAAAGTTGGTCTGTGTACCGGATTGCCCTAGACGAGCTTGTAGCGGAACTTGGTATCGAGTACACGCCGCTTTTGGAGATAGACAACACCACAGGGATCCTGAAGCTCATCAAAAACGGCATGGGAGTTTCTTTTCTCCCAAAGTACATTGTAAACGAAAGCGTTCGCAAAAACGAGTTAGTCGAGCTCGACGTCAAAGGGTGCGATGTACAGCTCTGGAGCCAGGTTGTTTATCACAAGAACAAATGGGTCACGCCTCAGATGGAGCTCTTCATGAAATTGATTGGCGAAAAAGAGGAGATATAGAGCCCATTTCACAACTCACCCCCCAGTCCGAAATGCAGTAAACTAAAAATAACAAAATATTAAGACCGGATGAATGTTTTCCGGGCACAGGCCACAGACAGCAGGGTACTCATGAGAAAAAAATTCGCAGACTGAAAGAGGAAGTATTAGACCTTAAAATTGAGCGTGACATACTAAAAAAGTAGCGGCCATCTTCTTGAAGAAATAACGGTAGATGACAAATGCTGAAGCATAGGGGAGCTTACGCGAATACGGTGCTTAAGAAGATGTGCCACAAATTAAAAGTTTCCCATGCTAGTTACTATCGTTACAAAGCAGGATGCATTGCCATCCGCCACGCTAAAGAGACTGCTTGCTGGCAAGATCCTAACCATCATAGAAGGACGAGGGTAAGCGCTATGGGAGCCCCCAGGATTAAGACTCACCTGCCCCTATCTGAATCAATACGGCGAAGCGCTGCATTGGGCACATAATGGAAAAACTTTCCATTCCCGCGGTACAACAGAAGAAAGAGTTCTGGAGTGCTAGGGATTTCAAACCATTCTTTATTAGATGGTGCCCAACTTGTTGAACATAGATTTTAAAGCATCGCGTCCTGACGAAAGGGAGGTGGGGCATTACTTACATATAAACGAGCAACGGATGGTTTTACTTAGTAACGATAGTGATCTTTATTCAAGGAAAGTCGTCGGTTGGGCCATAGAAGAACGTAACACAAAAAGTTAATCATAGATGCGATCAACCTGGCGATATCAAGGCGCAAACCAAAGACAGACTTATATTGTCATTTGGCCATAGGCTCTTGATAATGACAGTTATGAATGTCAGGGAATACTTTCAAAAAACGGGATCATATAGCTCAAAAGCAGGAAAGAAAACTGCTGGGACAATGCAGTGATGTAAAGCTTTTTCCACAGCATGAAAGTCGAGCTGCTCTATGGGAGGGGATATTTTGCGAGGAAAAAGACGGAACGAATGGTGTCTGGATATGTGGAGATTTACTACAACAGATACAGATTCCACAATGCATTTGAACCGGCCCAGCTTTTCCGGAGGCTTTTTATTTGAGTTCAACCACAGCTGCTGGGGTCCCCTGAAGATTGTACTCCTGGAGATTGTAACACCTTTCCTAAAAGCTTCAGCAGGTGGAATGTTTCCTATTGCACCAAATATCCTCCTGTTGTTATGTGGTCTACCCACTCCAATGTGGCATACTAGACATCTCTAAAGTCATACCAGGACTTACACCCAGAGATTACTTCGGCCTTATAAAGACCAATTACAGATTTAAGCCAACACGTTTCGTAAGGGTTACCGACACTGCCCATAATATGCTCTATCTCTGCCTCGCGTAACCTTTCCGTATAGCGTATGGATAAATACCGGATAACAATTGGTCGCTGTGGTGAATCAACAATTTCGTATCCCTCCGGGCATATAGAGCCTGCTTTAAGGCATCAAATGCTAGATCAGTGCTTAAAGACCTAGGTCGCGGTAACCTACAATAAATCGGGTAAATACATCTATGACGAACGCAGCATAATACGAACCCGTTACGTACAGCGACATATGCAAGGTCTGCCACCTGAAGTTTCTTTAAGACAAAGTGCGGTGAAGTTACGACACACCAGATCTGCTGATCCGACAACGGACTTTTCTGGAGTCGTAGTCCTTGATTTTCGACCACGGACTACCCCCTTTAGGTTCATATCCTTCATCAACCGCCCTACGGTTCACCCGAGCCGCTCTAATGTCTTCTCGGTTAAGTTGCTGCCATACCTTTCTAGCTTTCGTAGACTCAGAAATTCCTCCAATACACTTTTGATCTCTTCTTTTAGCATGGCGTCACGCTCTGTGTGGTCTAGTAGAATGTTAAGGTCCATTTGACGACGCTTTCTTTCATAGTACGTAGTATGTTGACAAAGCGATCTATAGGTTGACTCCGCAATCTGGCTTATGCTCATCGATGAATATAACTACTTCTTCAAGTGACCCGAGCTAAGGCTTAAGTAAAAGTGAGCTGCTTTCTTAAGAATTTCGTTGGCTCAGGCTGGTTTTATGTTTTCCCGTTCCAACTCCTTTATGCGATCTCGTTCTGTGCTTGTCATTCCAAATGGTGTATTGCACTGAAAGCGAGATCGATGAACTAGATCGGCTGAGGGCAAATCTGGGCATAGAAGAAGACCTCCAGCCGGATCGTGAACTGGGGGAAGTATCTTGATCATGCAAGGTTGC
Organism: Acetomicrobium mobile; assembly: GCF_937920065.1. Taxonomy (NCBI): domain Bacteria; kingdom Thermotogati; phylum Synergistota; class Synergistia; order Synergistales; family Acetomicrobiaceae; genus Acetomicrobium; species Acetomicrobium mobile. The sequence continues at coordinate 570 of NZ_CALETC010000019.1, read as the reverse complement.
CCTTTTTACAAGGGAAAAATGGGCTTGTACTCCATTTTTCCACGAAAGTTTTTTATTTGACTCCTGTCACCATGTTTAATGATTCCCTAAAACCTTTAAGTAACCACCCAACTTTATCAGCCAACCCTCGGAAAATCCGTACCGTTATGGATTTGTTAAAGAAGGAACGTGTAAAGTTGTCCCTACAGCCTTTGGCGACATCCGAACTTTTAAACGAGCTTTATTGCTGCTTTTGCGCCTTTATGACGTTTATTATCCTCGCCAAGGTATCGAGGCGAGCCAGAGGGTCTTGTATAGTTTGAGGGACCTTTAAGCTTTTATCGAGCTGCCCTGCACGGGTCATAGCCATGGCTATTTCAGACAGCGTATTTGAACGAACCTCGGCGTCCGAAACCTTCTGGGCGGTTTGCAGCGCCTTGTCGAACTGTCCTACCCTTGCTCAACTACTGGCAATTTCGGTTACCGCCCATGACTGGGATTCCTTGTCGCCAATTTTTTGGTAAAAATCCATAGCTTTGCTGAAAGTTCCGAGGGCACTATCGGTCTGGCCCGCCCTTGCCATCGCCTCAG
>NZ_CALETC010000018.1:0-1710 GCF_937920065.1 Acetomicrobium mobile | reverse complement strand
TTCCTCTACTAGAAAACGCCACCTCACATCAACAATTCTACCACGACTTTTCTCATCAATAGATTGTTCCCACCGTATTTTTCCATCTGATTTAGATGGCAGGTTGGGCAACGAAAAAGCCTCATAGCCTGAGGGTAGTTTGATTGTCACGAACTCTTCCAACAAAAAGGGAAAGCGCAATTTTGCTCCAACATCAAGCTCTCTTAAAGCCTTTAAACTATCGAACGAAATCGAAGGCAACCTCAAAAGCATTTGGTTACTGCTTGAGATTCCCAATACCCCTGTAACAGGGTATACGATGGTAAGTCCGTTTGATTTTTCTGAAACTTCCCCTTCCTTCCACTTTACATCCACTTGGGGGGGATAAAGATGCGTAATAGATGACATGTCCAAAAAACAGCCTTTACGGCCAAATATAACGTAAGGCCATCCTCCATTTAACATTAATTCAAGGGTTCCTTGCACTTCTCCGGTATCGGCTAATTCTAAATTCCATCTCATCCTCAAGCGATGGTCGGCGATGCTCCCACGATCCAACTGCTTGAGCTTTACATCCGTCCCATCATAAGCACATATTGTTTTCCCCCATAAATTATCGGGTATAAGACCTGTTTCCTCCCTAAAAGATCCACCGATATCATAAAATTTGTAAGAACCGCTACCAGGTGATCTTGCCTCAAATATTGGCCGCGAAATCATATGCGGCGTGCCAGGGACGTTTTCGTTTTTGTCCGGTACAAAAAAGGGCAACCAGCTGATCCGCACATCCCACCCCGCCAAAGAAAGCCAATGAGCAAGCAAGATATTTCTTTCCCACAAAGTCCATGGACCGTCCTTAGGTATTTCTTCAATGCTTCTTCTTATCTTCCAAATACTAGGGTTGTCCAGGAGTAACTGCTTATTTTTAGCCCACTGCAAAATTTCTTGGCCACTTTTTGATTTGTCTTTCTTCTCCATAATTTTCTTTACGGCCTCAGGCACTACAGTTTTAAGGCTACTTGCCCAGTCCTCTAGCGGTTTTATAGCATTGAGCCAACCGCTTCGCATGCTAAATGACAACAAATTGCTATTTTCTATTTCCAAGGAAAATTTGCTTGCGGGGAATCTATTTACAAATTCCCATAAATAGGTATCCTCTACTCCTTGCACGAGGCTGGGAGCTAAATGACTGCCCTTGGTGGTGGTCCAAATAAGCGAAGAACCATGTGGTACACTCACGCTTACAATAGCTCTCCACTGGGGAAGGTCAAGATCAACAGGGACCACGTCATCTACATTCCACCTGCCAGGATATTCTTCCAGGTAGCAAAGCGAAAAAACGTGAGGAATATCCATAGGGGGAACATCGATTTCAAGCCACGATAAACCTTGATGGCTAACCATAGCAGGAGAAAGAGTTTTGATAAGTTTAAAGTCTACTGGATCATAAATCGCGGCTTCTTTAAGCTCTACTCCTTCGCTGCCAACCGAGGAAATTATCCACTTTCCCCAACTTTCCGGCAAAGGCGATTCCGAGTATATAAGCCATCTTGAAGTCTTAACCAAAGTGCCATCGGCAAGCATTTTGTAGGTATGACTTCTATGCCATACCATTGCTTTAACATTTTCTCCATACGCTGCCAATGGAGGTGCTTGCTGAACGTACTTTCGTATCAACGCCAAAGTATCTTCTTCCTCGGCAAAAGCAGAAAACATTCCCAAAAGCAACAA
>NZ_CALETC010000017.1:0-59799 GCF_937920065.1 Acetomicrobium mobile | reverse complement strand
GATAAAGTCTCCCCTTGTCCTTTAACAAGTAAAATGACGCCTTTATTACATCTTCAAGCGTGCAGGCGATCCCTTGCCTCGAGATGGCCAAATTTCGTTTGGGACTGATCCTGCTTCCAGAAATATCGTTATAAGGTGGGTTAACCACAACAACGTCAAAGGATTGGGTTGGGTAAAGAGCGTGTATTTTTCTTATATCCCCCACTTCAAACACCACGCGATCGCTAAGGCCGTTGATCGCCGCGTTTTCTTTGGCCATCTTTATCAGGTCTTCTTGAATGTCAATGGCCCTTATTACGGGGACGTGGGGCCATCTTTTAGCCAAGATCAAGGCCACTGCTCCGCTAGCCGTGCCCAGCTCAATGACATTGTCATCGTTTTTGAGTTTTGCAAACCAAGACAATAATATCGTATCTACAGATATGCGTGGCCCGTGCAAAGGTTGGTGCATCTTCAATTTTCCATAAAGTATGTCATCGAAAGTGCTCTCTATCAATTAAATCATTCCCACTCAGAAAGTTTTACGCTTATTACCTTAGATAACCCCGGTTCTTCTAAGGTAACACCGTACATTATATCTGCCTTCTCCATGGTCAACCTTCTATGAGTAATTGCCACTATCTGGATGTTTTGCGAATACTCCTCCACCAATTCAGCAAAACGCCTCAGGTTAGCTTCATCCAAAGAAGCATCAACTTCATCTAAGATAGCCAGGGGAACAAGAGCTTCCTCCATGGTCGAAAAAAGATAAGCTATTGCCGTCAGGGAGCGCTCACCCCCGGAAAGTTGAGCTAAACTTTGAGGACGTTTGCCAGGCGGCCTGGCTGAAATATCTACGCCTGAATTCCAAAGGTCAAATTCGTCACTCATAGCAAGACGGGCTTCGCCACCTCCAAATAACCTTACGAATATCGCGTTAAAACGTCGATTGATCGCGCTCAAAGCCCCCTCGAACAAAATACCAGCCTGCCTGTCCGTATCTTCTATCATTGATTCGAGCTCTTTTTTAGCCACACACACATCGTTATGTTGTTCAGACAAATAAGAAATACGTGCTGCCAATGACGCATCCTCGGACAAAACGCCGCTGTCTACGTCAAAAAATTGGGCGAGCTCATATTGTACCTTCTTAGCCTTCGTCTTAAGGCTCTTTATTTCTTCATCGTCGATGCAAGATACATCCTTTACTTCACTGCCATCCTCTTCTTCAAGCTTTGCCTTTTGTTCAAACAGGTTTTTCAACTTTTCTTCCAATAAAGAACTTTCAACTTCAAGTCTTTTGTATCGATCTTTGGCTCTTTCGCGCTTTGAAGATATCTTACGTGCTAACTTCTCGGCCTTTTCTATTTCTTTTTCTAACGCTTTTATCTCCTCTTCAAGCATCCTTTGCTCATGCCACAGATTTTTATAGACTGACGCATCTTCGGAAATCTTAAAACCGTAATCCCGGATTAAATTTTCGGCCTTAATCGCTTCCTTTTGCCTCGTAGATATGTAGCCCTCGATGGAGGACAAATCTTCCTGAACTTTCTTCAAAACATCCTGACGCCCTTTTATCCTCTCTTGCATCACTTCTATTTCTTTTGCCAACACATTTAAGTCATCCTGCAATTTATCGTTTAAATCTAACTCCTTCATTTCTGCAATTCCTGAAATAGCCTTTTGAAGCTCTAAACTATGCCCGCTCAAACATGAGATGCACTCGCGAATTTCTTTTTTCAATTTCGAAATTTCAACATCAAATCCGGCAATCTTTTTGCTGTCACTTTCTAGTAATGTCATTATTTTTTCTCTTTTTTCCTTAAGCTCATTAATTAAATCTAATTTTTCTTGAGTTTTATTTTTTAAAGATATTTCTTTCTTTTCTTCTCTAGTTAACGCAAGATTTAACTGTTTTGTTTCTCCTCGAAGGGTTTTAAGTGCGTCTATTTTTTCTCTCAAAGAATTTTTAAGATCTAACACATTCTTTGAGGGCTCGACTGCGCCGCCACCCGATATTGTCCCGCTGGGTAAAAAAACTTCCCCTTCTAAAGTAACCACGGGAAAGGCTTTATACATCCTTGAGATTTGAGCTCCCCCTTCATAATCACTTACGAGCAGTAAGTTTCCAAGAAGATGCATGACTCCCTTCTCCCACTTGGTATCGTAATCAATCAGTTCAATTAACCAACCTATCACGTCTGTTCCGTCAGGCAAGATATTTAGAGCTTTCCTCCGCGGATTGGCTCTATTTAAAGGCAGGAAGGTGGCTCTTCCCACGTTTGCCCTCTTTATATAGTCGATACACTTGAAAGCGCTGTCTTCGTCATGTACCAGCATCCAAAACTGCCTGCCACCCAAAAAGGATTGCAAGGCAACAATGTACTCCTTCGGACAAGATATAACATCAACAAATGCCTTGAAATCGACGTTTAGCTTTCCGAGCCTTTTGGCTGCCAATAGAAATTCCACAGGCCTGGGATAAGCCCCGGAAGCCAGCATGTCCTTTATTCTTTCGATATCAGAGCTTAGTTTGATCTCTTCTTTCCTTCTGGACTGCAACTCAGAGGCTAAATTTTGGACCTGAGCAAAGGCCTTAGAGCGCTCTGACGATAGATCCTCAAAGGCCTTCTCTTCCACATGTAAGTGGAAATCAATCTCCTTTAAAGTCTCTTCATATTTCAACAGCTCTTTTTGAATATTTAGCCTTTGGGCCACTAAATCACCGTAGCTTTTCCCCATAAAACGGATCTTGCGCTTTAAATCTAGAGCAGCTGCCTCATAATAAGCTTTTTTTTCGAGCAGTTTTTCCTTGGTTATAGCAAGCTCCTTTATCTTTGAAATCCGCTCATTTATCATCGATCCCAATTCACTATATTGTCTTTTCCTCGCGTTTAACTCGCTACTTAAGTCCTCGATGACGAACTCTAATTTTCCCTTCTCCGACTCAAGTTTTTGCATGGACCTACGAGCCACATCAATCTCTTTCTTCAATCGCAAGTAGAGGTCTTTTGTACTCTTACGTTCCAAAGATAAAGAAGACAATTTCTTCTTCAAATTTCTAACTTCTGCAGAAAGATTTAAAAGGTTTTCTTTATTTTCCTTGTACTTGATCTCCAGGGCCTTGACTTTTTCTTCAAAAAAATTCAAAGCCCTTTCCCAAAGTAAAACCCACATCTCTGCAGCGGAACATTTGCGATTTATCTCTGTTTTGTGCGCTATATGAACCTCAAGGTCACGCAAAATTTTTGCGTATTCAAGCTCCTTCATCCTCTTTGTAATATTTTCCAAGGAATCTTGAAGCTCTTTCTTTCTCGTAGCCTTTAACACCTGTGGGTGAATATCATTTCGCCTAAGTTTTAGCTCATCAATCAATGTTTTAAGTCTTCGTGCTTCCTCATCTACGCCAACAAGCTTTAAAAGCGCTTCTTCCCTCTTTTTGCGATAGGAAGCTATGCCAAATAGGAGTTCCAGGTTTTCTCTTCTGTCGTTGGGTCTTTGGTTTATAACTTCCAATACTTCGCCCTGGCTTATGAAGGCAAAATCAATCCCCTCTAATCCCAAACGGCGCTTTTCTTCTTCCATTTCATAGAGTCTGATCTTTTTTCCATCCACTATAAAGGTGGAGCCATTTTCATCAAGTATGCGCTTGAAGATTCGTGATTTACCATCATGTTTAGCCACAAACGAAACCCATGCTTCCTTGGCCGGTGGCCACGAGGGACTTCCTTGAAAGAGCAAGTCGCTTTGCTTTGAGATCCTCAAGCGGGTCGGAGATTGTTCTCCCAATACCCATCTAACAGCATCCAAAATGTTGCTCTTCCCGCTCCCATTTGGACCCGCAATGACGGTTAATTTCCTCGATAGCAATATTTCTACATGCTCTCCGAAGCTTTTAAACCCATTAAGGGCGATGCGCTCTATATACAACGAGATCTCCTTCTTCTTCAAGCAAGTTTATTTTGTATAGAGCTTGATCTAGGGCGCCTTGAAACTCTATTCGATATTTATCCCATGCCAGATCCTTTGATCCGACGATAAATATGGCTCGTCCAAGTTCCTCGACCCATTGGGACAAAAAAATTTCGCCGATATAGCATGCTATCGATGGATGAGCTTCTAGTATTAAAGCTTCCGTCCTGCTTGATAATATCACCTTGCGCATAAAACGCTTTATATCCATTGCGACTACGTCTTCTTTTAACACCCACCCCTTCGTGGAACAAAAAGGGCAAGGCCTGGTCATATAGGTTTTAAGGTCAGGCCTTGAGCGTTTACGAGTGATTTCTACCAGGCCAAGCTTCGTTACGCCGTAAACTTTGGATTTGTGTCTGTCTTCTCTAAAAAGCTCCTCCAGGCAATCCAAAAGCTTCTGTTTGTCTTCGGAATAGTCCATGTCTATGAAATCGACGATGACTATGCCTCCAATCGCTCGTAGTCTCAGCTGTCTTGCAATTTCTTTAGCCGCTTCAATGTTCGTCTCTAAAATTGTATGTCTCAAATCGCTGGTTCCCACATACTTGCCGGTGTTAACATCTATTACTGTCATCGCTTCCGCTTGATCTATAATCAAAAACCCACCTGACGTAAGCCATAGCTTCCTTTCTAGGATGGCGCTGATCTCTCTTTCTATGTCGAAATACTCAAATATAGGAATATTTTTACTATACAACTCAACAGTAGGATGAGTTTGATTGGCATATTTAGCCACGTAATCCAACACTTGCTCGTGATGATCCGGGTCATCAACTACTATCCGAGAAACCCTTTCATCTAACTCGTCCCGAAGAACTCTCCCAAGCAAACCTGTATCGCGATATAAAAGAGAAGGCGTGGGCATTTTGGCGGCCAGATCCATTATTTCCTGCCATAGACTTAGAAGCTCATCAATCTCTCCTTTTAAAGTTTCCCCGTCGATCCCTGCCGCTGCAGTACGAATAATTATTCCAAATCCTGGAGGCACGGATTGCTTGGCTAGTCCCTTCAGTCGCTCTTTCTCGCGAGCATCGTCAATGCGCCGAGAAACCCCCACCTCGCGAGCGCAGGGTAGCAATACAACATATCTTCCAGGCAAAGATATACGAGCAGTGACCCTCGGCCCTTTGTCTTTTCTTGCAACTTTTGTCACTTGAACAACTATTTCGCCATTGGGTTTCACGTTGACGTTTTTTGCGTCATCTAGATACAAAAAGGCGTTTCTTCCCTCACCTAGGTTTACGAAGGCTGCGTTGATTCCGGGAAGGACATTATCGATCCTAGCCTTATATATTTCGCCCGCTCTTTGCCTTTCCCACATCCTTTCAGCAAAAAGCTCCACTAAATGCCCTTCCTCTAATATGGCAACTCGAGCTTCTTCCGGGTCTATGACGTTTGCTATGATATTTTTATCTCCGTTGTTCAAAAACACTACCTCCTAAAAACGGAAAAGTCACAGAAGGGAAACTACGACTTGTGCATGAAATCTTCCAAGTTTTGTCCTCACAATTCTAATGTCCTTCCAAGAAGATATAACTCCTCTTTCAGAAAGTACTTTGACAAAAAGGGTAGGACTTGCCTGATAGGGTCTCAGGAGCACTACCTCTATGCTATTTTCAATCGATGGAGCAATCCTAGCCCATTCGACGGACTCTTTTAAAACACAAAGGGCAGCAGAGGCTTCTTTCATTGACCTAAACTGTAGTATGTACTGAGCGGCGTCACACAATTTGCTCAAAGACCTGCCTTCTGTATGGCAGGCCTTTGTTACTTTCAAGCCTTCAGGTAGACATTTGTTCCAAGAAGTTAAATCAGAAGACGTCCATTGCTCTAGCCAAAAGTCCGCCAACTCACACAATGAAAACACCCCGACCGGCAAAGGAGGACCCAGGCTTACCTTTGGATGGGGAGACATGCCTTCCGTGAAGACCTGCCTTAGGCCTGCTCTCCTCAAAGACCTTGAAAACAGGGTTGGCATTTCCACGTGGGGGACGAAACATACCGTGCCAGTCTTTTCATAGGTGATCCTAACTCTCATGGTGCACCCTCATCTACAAAACACAACCTTTGCAAGCCACATTCGTTACAACTGCTCCACCTACAATCCTCGGTCACTTCTCCTTTTAATGCCTTAGTTCGCTCCAACCATAAAAATTCTTTCGTTACACCAACATCTATATGATCCCAAGGAAGGACTTCATCGTAAGAAAGTTGTCTTGCCGTTATTTTGTAGGGATCTACTCCGCAATCTTCTAATGCCCTTTGCCAAAGAGAAAACTTAAAGGTCTCTCCCCAGCCATCGAATCTTGCCCCATACTTCCAAGCCCTTTCTATGACGTCGCCCACCCTTTCATCACCTTTTGCTATTACCGCCTCGATAAAACTTTGAGTAGGTTCGTGATAACTCACCGATATGTTTCTCTCGTGGAACCGGCTTTTAATCCAAAGCCCCTTATTTTTAAGCTCATCTATAGAATCCTGGGGCTCCCACTGGAAAGGGGTATGTGCTTTTGGTACAAATCCAGCTATCGAAGCCGAAAGGGAAGCCCTTTTATTAAAGGATCGACCAATAGAATAAGCGAGCCGTGTAACATCAACTATGCCTTGAAGATCTTCATCTCTTTCCGTGGGCAACCCCATCATGAAATAAAGTTTAACCCTGTTCCATCCTGCTTCAAAGACTGTCTCCAACGTGTTTTTTATATCCTCTTCCGTGACGCCCTTGTTTATTACGTTTCTCAAGCGTTGAGTCCCCGCCTCCGGGGCAAATGTAAGGCTCTTTTTCCTCATGTGCTCCAACTTTAAAGCTATATCGACAGCCTTTTTATCCATCCTCAAGCTTGGAAGGTTTAGGACCGCCTTGTTTTCTGACAGAAAGGGGCTCAAATTATCCAAAACATCCTTAAGCCATGGATAATCACACGTTGAAAGAGAAACTAGACCCAACTCTTCGTAGCCACTCTTGGAAAGAATTTTTTTCGCTAACCGGCACACCTCTTCAGGTTTTCTATAGCGCACCGGCCTGTAGATCATCCCTGCCTGGCAGAACCTGCAACCCCTTGAGCAACCTCTGAAAACCTCGACCGAGGCGCGGTCATGTACTATTTTATCCGAAGGCACAATACAACCTTCCGGAGCGAATGCCCTTTGTAAAGACAGTATTCTTCTTTTAACGCTTTTATTTGGGCCGGAAATCATGGGCACATAGCATCCGTCGATCTCGGAAAGCAACTTCAATTTTTCATGCCTCTTCAGTAAACGACTCTCCGACAGAAAAGTTAAGAGCTCTACAACCAACTCCTCCCCATCGCCCATGCAAAAGACGTCGATGAAAGGAGCGTAAGGCATTGGAGCCAAAGCCCCCGGACCCCCCGCGATGATTATTGGGTCACCTTCGCTACGATTCACAGAACGCAAGGGAATGAAGGACAAATCAAGCATAGTCAGGATATTGGTAGCATTCAACTCATACTGCAGAGTAAAACCAATGACGTCAAAACTTTTCAGGGGACGTTTCATCTCCAAGGATATCAAGGGTTCTCGGTCACTTAAAAGCAATTTTTCCATATCCGGCCAAGGAGCATAAACCCTGTCGACGTCGGCTATATCAAGGGATTTAACTAAAAAATATAAAATTTGATAGCCCACATAACTCATGCCTACTTCATAAACATCGGGATATGCAAGACAGAGGTTGATTAGATCTTCCTTGCCACTTTTTGGCGGCAACGTTCCCCATTCCTCTCCTATATATCGCGAGGGCCGCTTCACCTGGGTAAGATAATCCCACCGTCTATCCCAATACAAATCTAACGAAAGATCTTCCATTTGATCCCCCTCGCAAAAAGCCAAAATTTTTAACTACTCATATCTTTTAGGGTAATCTAGGCAGGCGCTCAAAAGGAGACCTAAAGCGCTGCTTATCGCAATAAGTGAGCTTCCCCCATAACTCATGAAAGGCAGAGCAAGACCCGTCACGGGCATTAGTCCCACGCTCATGCCCACGCTCTCAAATACATGGAAGATAAGCCAGCCGGAAAAGCCGCCGGCAAAGATTTTAACTCTCACGTCCTTGCTTTTTAAAGCTATAAGAACGATCCTCCAGACTAGAAAAGCAAATAGCGCAAGCACTACTAGGCTGCCTATAAACCCAAATTCTTCGGCAAAGACACCAAATATAAAATCAGTGTGCGGTTCAGGCAAAAATTGCAGTTTGCTTTGTGTCCCCTGCAAAAAACCTTTTCCGAAAATACTGCCCGAACCGACAGCTATTCGAGATTGAATCACATTATACCCCGCACCTAAAGGGTCAAGATTGGGATTTAAAAACGCCAAGATTCGAAGCTTTTGGTAATCTTTAAGAAACGCCCACATTAGAGGTAGGGCAGCAAGGCATAAAGCAAACATGACCGAAAAATATTTTTTTGGCGAACCGCATGACCAAAGACAGGACAACGTAATGACGCCATAAACTATTGACGTGCCCAGGTCGGGCTCCAACAGGATCAACACGCCGCTTGTACCAGACAGTGCGAAAACTTTTAGCAATCTTCCAGGGGTGTTCGCCCCTTCCCGAGCCAAAAATCGAGCCAGAGTTAAACATAATATAAGCTTGCCTGCCTCGGAAGGCTGAAGGGCAAACTTTCCAACGTAAAGCCATCTATGCGAGCCGCGCGTTGCGTCTCCTAAAAACAGAAGCGCTACCAAAACAAAAATGAGTCCACCATATAGAAAGTAAGACCAGTTAAATAGCCTTTTTACGCCGAAACAAAAGAAGACAACCAAAGAAACGGCAGCTATGAGGCCATTAATTAACTGCTTTTCGACAAAAGTAAACCCTTGCCTGTAGGTTGCACTATATATCGTTACAATGCCAAGGACGTACAATATTATAACAACTAACAGAAGTGGCAAATCGATCAAACCAAATATTTGGGGCAATTTACCACGCTTAACCATCTATTGCTTATCTATTTTGCACTTGATAAATATCTTTTTACGTTTTTAACAGGTATATTTGCCACCAGGGCAACAGCGCGGTCTTCCTTTTCAAGGCCTAGCTCGATGCGTTCATCATCCACTTCAAGATAGTTGCATATAACTTTTATCAGCTCGGCTCTCAATTGCTCCAACAACTCTGGAGCAAGATCGGTCCTATCGTGAATCAAGACGAGCTGAAGGCGCTCCTTGGCTTGATTTTTTGTCTTATCCTTTCCAAACCATCTTTCCAAAAAAGCCATATTCCATGCCTCCAAATTTACGTCTAATAATTATAAAGCTAGAGTCCCAAAAACTTCTTGATGCGCCCCAACATACCCTTACTGTTCACGTACTCAAGCTCGTCGAAGGGTATCTTTTCGCCGAGAAGGCGCCTGGCGAGATTGCTAAACGCCCTTGCAGCTGGACTTGTGGATTCTAACGTCAAAGGCTCTCCTTTGTTGGTGGAAATAATCACCGTTTCATCCTCAGGGACGATGCCAATCAGGTTGACGGATAGTATTTCAACCACATCCGATATGTCTAGCATATCACCCCTTTTGATCATCTTCGGGGAAAGCCTGTTGATGACCAAAGAAATGCTCTCTTTTTCCATGGATTCCAGAAGTCCAATGATGCGATCGGCATCCCTCACGGAAGATATCTCAGGAGTAGTGACGACAAGAGCTTCTTGAGCCGGAGCTGCAGCGTTTTTAAAACCGCTTTCTATACCCGCCGGGCTATCGATGAGGACAAAATCAAACTCGCCGGAGAGCATGGAACAAATTTCACACATCTGCTCCCAGGTTACTGCATCCTTCGTCCTTGTCTGCGCTGCAGGAAGGAGATATAAATTTTCGATTCTCTTATCGCGAACCAGAGCTTGGTTTAACCGACAGGCTCCTTCAATGACATCAACAAGAGTGTATACTATTCTGTTTTCAAGACCCATTACCACATCCAAGTTCCTTAAACCGATATCGGCATCGACAGCAACGACTTTCATGCCGATTTTAGCCAGTTCAACGGCAAGGTTGGCAGCCGTGGTAGTTTTACCAACCCCCCCTTTGCCCGATGTTATAACTATAGTTCTCGCAGCCAATGCACCCGCCTCCCTGAAACGCTGACTTTAAATTTCTTTAAAAATTAGCGTGTTTTCTTGAGCATAAATCAACGTGGATTTACTCCAGTAGGAGCTGTTTCTCTCGATGCTACTATATAACTTCCCTATCCTAACTTGATTTGATTCAAAGACCTTTGCCAAAATATGTGCCTCTTCATCTCCTTGACAACCTGCATGAACAACTCCCTGAAGCTTGCCCCATATCCAAATATTTCCCGATGCCCAAACTTCCGAGCCGTCGTTTACGTTTCCTATGATGAAGACATCGCTATCATGTTCTACTTTCTGTCCAGACCTTAGCGATTTATATATGAACAGACCTCTGCCCCTAGAACCTTTATAACTTGGATACTCCTCTATGCAAAACCCAGCCGTTTTCAAAATTTTTCTTGTCTTGGGATCATAGGATCTCCATACAACATTCTTTGCTCCAGAGGGCCAAACTAGGTTCCTTAAAATAGCAATAATTTCCTCTTCGTCGCTTTCTCTGCCTTGAAGGTCAATGACCAAAGAACAGTCATACATTATGCGACCGCTTTCCTTCAAGACTTCATCACACATCTTTTCGATCTTCATTATACCTTCATCTTCCGGGAAAATACAACGTATGCCTTCCTTTGTACCCTTTAAAAGGATATGTGACTCCATGTTCACTCCCCTCTTTCATTCAACAAAAAGGCCAAAATCTCTCCCGCAAGGGGAGCCACCTTCCTGCCTCCTGATTCTCCTTCCTCAAGCAAGACAACTGCCACATATTTGGGAGAGGCGGCAGGAGCATAACCAACGAATAAAGCATCGTTTTTATTCCGCGACGTCTGAGCTGTTCCTGTCTTACCGGCTATTTCAACCCCATACCTTCCGGCCGAACGCCCAGTGCCAGCTTTTACCACCTGCTCCAATCCTCGCCTAACTACGCTTAAAACTTCTTCATTTACTGATATATATTCCCCATCGACCGCATCTGTTTTAAGCAACCTGGGCTTAGGTAAAAATCCACCATTCGCTATACTTGCATAAGCCCTCGCGAGCTGTATCGGCGTAACCAACACAAATCCCTGACCGATAACATAATTAGCAGTGTCACCAAGATACCACGCCTCGCCAAGAACTGTCTTTTTCCACTTACGTCCAGCCAGGTTTCCGGGGACCTCTCCAGGCAACGGTATCCCCGTAATTCTACCAAAACCTAACTTGTAAGCCCACTCGGACAATACGTCAATTCCCAATTTTAAGCCGAGTTGAAAGAAGAAAACATTGCAGGAATCCCTTAGAGCACCTACGACGTTTTCGGTACCATGCCATTTAATGCAACGAAATCTCCTATTGCCCACCTCAAGATAGCCTGGACAGTACAGCTTAGTATTTTGTGTGATTACACCTTCTGACAGTCCGGATATTGCAGCTACAATTTTAAAAGTAGAAGCTGGTGAATAAAGACCACTTATGGCCCTATTCATCATGGGATAGGAAGTGTCTTGGGTCAAGGCTTTCCATTCAAAATCCCTCAAGCCCCAGACCATAGGATTCGGATCATATGAAGGGGTCGAATAAAGCACCACTACATCACCATTGTGTATATCCATCACAACGACAGCTCCACGTTGATCCTCCATTAAAGTTGAAACTTTTTGTTGAGCTATCAAATCTATGGTAAGTGAAACGTTTTCGCCCTGCTTCGGCTGCTTTTGGTCCAATTTGCGAACCAGCCTTCCCCTTGAGTCCACCTCAATGGCTTCGCCACCCGGTTGTCCGCGCAAAACTTTTTCAAATTCCGCCTCAACTCCCGCCTTTCCAATTTCATCGCCACCCTGATACCCTTCGCTGCCATATTTTTTTAACTCTTCTTTATTAATGCTCCCGATGTAACCTACAACGTGCGCTACCACGTCTCCTGCCGGATAAACTCGACGCCATTGGGAGACGGGAACCAATTCCTGCGGAAAGTCGGGGTCTGCCACTATGGAAGCCATTTGAGCAAGCGTCAAATTATTGACCAAAGCCACCGACCTGTAGGGTACCGTGTATTGCCCTTTTAACATCTCTTTGAGTTCCTCGGGAGTTTTGGTGATCCCGTGTCTCTCGAAAAAAGAAGCAATCCTTTCAATAGTTTCATCCTCTTGAATGGCGAGCGGATAACCTTGGATCGAAAAGGTCCTCAAACTTACAGCTAAGGGAATCTGATTAGCATCATAAATGGTTCCCCTCTGTGGAGTAAGCCTGATTACCCTCAATCTATTTTCAGTGGCCAGTCTAACGTAATCGTCGCCATGCCATAATTGAAACAGAAACAAAGCAACCGCCAGAAAAATAAGGGTGCCGAAAAGCAAATACATCCAAGATGAAAGGCGTTTATCAATTATGATAGGGCGATCAAGTCGCTTCAATCAGTCCATCTCCTCGCGTAACAAATGGGCATGTACAAGCAGGCAAAAGATCAGTGCACCTATTTGCTTAGCTATAAAGGAAAAACCTGGAAATAAGACCGTATTGCGGTATAATATCAACTCAATAAGAGAAGCACAAAGGTGTACCGAGAAAACGAGAAAAAACGCCACAGCGGGAGTCTTTGCAGCATGAGATACTGCTCCCCAGGCTATTTTAAGGACGATCAAGCATCCAACGTACAGCATGGAAGTAAAACCTAGAGGAGCACCCCACCGCGCATCCCACAAAAGCCCACCGATAAAAGCGGCTACCAAGATTAAAACCTCGTTATAGCTTTCTTTAGTAAACAGCATCCCCAAAGCCAAGATATACATATCCGGGACAGCCATAAAAGGGGTTATGAGGGCCCTCAATAAGTCCTGTGCAATCCATGAAATAACTATAACGAGCCACAAAGAAGGCACCTACATTACCTCCAAAATGGTGACTCTTCTCAACCGTGAGAAATTAACGTTTGGCTTTACCTTGTATGTCGTAAAATCCCCTACACTCATGTCCTCTTGCAGGCTTTCGATGGTGCCAACAAGTAATCCTGGAAGGAAGTTGCCCATAGCAAAGGCCGTTGTTACTTGTATATCGCTTGGCAGTGTAATATCTTTAGGCATGTAGTGTAAAATCATTTTGCCCTTACCATCACCTGAAAGCACGCCAATGTCTCTCGTATCATCGACAACTACCGGGATCCTTAAATCGGGCGAGGTTATCAGCTCAACAACGGATGTCGTGTCCTCGACCAGAAAAATTCTCCCCACAACATTTTCCCCGCTCAGTACAGGCATGCCACGCTTTACACCGTCTTTTCCTCCTTTATCGACAGTCATATACCTCCACCACCAACCGGGATGCCTGTAAATTATCTTCGCCCTCAAAGCATTGCTATTTTCCTGAGAAGGAAGATAAGCCTGTGCAATTGCTTCATCTTGCTGTTCTCGCAACTTGTTGAGCTGCAATCTTAAGGCGATGTTCTCCCTTTGAAGCAAGTTTATCTCTTCTAAAAATGCTTCTTTTCCCTTGCTAATAATAAATATACTTTCGACCGTATCTCTGAGCACCACGGCGGGCAGCTCCAAGTACTTCGCACCCTTGTAAAATGTATTTCTAATTTTTAGGTCGAAACCGGTATTATACTCAAGTGCTGCCATAAGCACCATAGAAAAAGCCATGAGAACTATCGCGACTTGCCAGAACTCAGCTAACTTCCGATTCCGCACTAGGAAGTAGCACCTCTTTTTTGAAAGTTATTTTTATGACTTAAACAGAAATCAAAACTCGTTTCATCTTTTCCAACTCATCCAAGACCTTTCCAATCCCTAAGGCCACAGCATAAAGCGGCTGCTCGGCACACATTACAGGGATATTTAAAGACAGCGAGAGTCGTTTGGACAAGCCCTTTAGCATGGCCCCTCCTCCGGTCAAAATTATTCCCCGCTCGACGATGTCCCGGACTAGTTCCGGAGAGGTACGCTCCAATGTCTCTCGTACTGTTTCTTCCATCCTCCTAATCAAGGGCTCTAAGGCTATCCTGACATCGGAAGATGTAACAACCAATGTCTTAGGCAAACCGTTGCTCAGGTCGCGCCCCTTGACCTCAATGGATAGTTCTTCATCCAGAGGGCAAGCTGAACCCACAGAAATCTTTATTTCCTCAGCCGTAGCTTCGCCGATGCACATTTTAAAATTCTGCCGAAGTAATTCTACGATGGCTTCATCGATATCATCTCCGGCTACTCTCAAGGAAGAACTCTCAACTATTCCTCCCAAGGATAAAACAGCCACCTCTGTGGCGCCCCCTCCAATGTTCATGACCATAGATCCCTTAGGTTCGTGAATCGGCAACCCGGCGCCCAGGGCGGCAGCGAGGGGTTCTTCAATTATATAGGCCTCCCTTGCCCCTCCGCCCAAGCAGGCGTCTATTACCGCTTTTCTTTCCACCTCTGTAACACAAGCTGGAACGCTTACGATAACCCTGGGATGCGCGAAAAGCCGTCTCTCTCCATTGACCATTTTTATATAAAATTGCAGCATCGCTTCGGTCACGTCAAAGTTTGCAATTACGCCATGTCTAAGCGGTCTTAAGGTAATGATGCTCTGGGGCGTCTTGCCTATCATGTCTTTAGCACGCCTTCCGATGGCTATTATTTCATCCTTTGTGTTCGGTGATTTGCGATAAGCAATGACCGACGGTTCATCCGCCACAATGCCCTTCCCTTTTTGATAAACAACTACGTTGGCGGTCCCTAAATCTATGCCCATATCTCGAGCGAACAACCCCGATAAAAACCTAAACAAACAAACGAACCCCCTCTAATTAAATTAAGGTCACTTGAAACTTTGTTCTTCGGATCCTTGGGCCCTCTAGCAAACTGTAGATATTCATTGTGCCTCTCTCGGCCAAAAGGGATTATTTCTTCTCTCCCTACCTAAAGTTGTCTCCGGCCCGTGCCCAGGAAAAATTCTTAAATTATCGGGCATGCCTTCCAATTTCATCAAAGATGACTCCAAGACGCTAAAATCTCCTCCAGGCAAATCAGTTCTACCCACGCTCAATGCAAAAATTGTGTCCCCGGAAAAAAGCGCCTTTTCATTGCCATGACTTGCCAAATAACAAACGCTTCCTGGGGTATGCCCCGGAGTGTGTATTACGAGGATAGAGATCGATCCCACCTTTATCTCATCTCCGTCTGAAAGCAAGCGGACAGGATGATCAACTTTTATATTTTCCCCCGTAAATTGAGAAAGATTTTTCATAGGATCGATAAGCATTTGGGCGTCCCTTTCGTGTATGGCTATAGGACAATTGTAACGCCTCCTCAAGGCGTTCAGCCCACCTATGTGGTCTGCATGTCCATGAGTCAAAAGAATCCACTCTAGCTTCATGGAATTTCCATCAATAGTAGCTATAACGTCATCGGGATCTCCGCCTGGATCCACAAAAAAGGCCTTGCCTAGCTCATCGTATACTAAATAACCATTCGCAAGCAATGCTCCTAAAGGAAATCTCACAATCCTCACTTATTAAGCACCTCTTTGCTATCTAGTATCAAAGTAATGGGCCCATCGTTGCACAAGCTCAGCTTCATATGCGCTTGAAAACGTCCCGTTTGCACATCGAGCCCAACTTTTTTTAATTCATGTAAAAACTCTTCGAAAAATTTATGGGCCAATTCCGGTGACGCCGCATTTGAAAAAGAAGGTCTTCTGCCTCTACTGCAATCTCCGAACAGCGTAAATTGGGATATAGCTAAAATCGAACCTTTTACATCAATCAATGAAAGGTTGAGTTTTCCTTCAGCATCAGGGAAAACCCTTAGATTAGGGATTTTGTTAGCCATATACCTCACATCTTCTGAGGTATCCTCTCTTGAAATCCCGACTAAAAGACATAGCCCGGGGCCTATTTCCCCAACGACGACATCATCAACTTCAACTCTTGCCCAAAGCACTTTTTGCAGAACAACGCGCATATCCTTTTACCCCCTCAGGACCATTAGCACTCCTTCAATAGAATTAATGCGTGCTATAATGCGATAAAGCTGTTCGACGTCTTTAACCTGAATTTCCATGTTCATCCTGGCTCTGCTTTCGTCCACAACATGAGCACTAATAGAAATGATGCTG
This sequence comes from Acetomicrobium mobile, assembly GCF_937920065.1. Taxonomy (NCBI): domain Bacteria; kingdom Thermotogati; phylum Synergistota; class Synergistia; order Synergistales; family Acetomicrobiaceae; genus Acetomicrobium; species Acetomicrobium mobile. Next base: position 43,682 of record NZ_CALETC010000017.1, on the reverse strand, counting down.
CCCTCGGCAGCGCTTATGGCTTGTGTTACGTCAGCAAACAAACCAGCCCTATCGACTGCTTCTAGCCTGAGCCTAGTGGTATAAAAGGCTTTAGTCCTCTGTCCCCAAGAAACAACAACCCTTCGATCAGCAGATGTCCTTAATAAATTAGGGCAATCAGCCCTATGGACTGTTATTCCTCTAGTCGTGGTAACGTAACCTACAACTTGATCACCAGGCACAGGACAACAACAATGAGCCAGAGAAACCATAACCCCGCCCGTCCCTTCTACCATTATTTCAGAATCCGTTTCCTTCGTCTTGTCCTGGATAGGAACCTTAGCGGGGCCTTTTACCTTAGATTGCTCGGCTTCAGTAAGCTTTGCGACAACGGCTGAAGGGGACATGTTTCCCTCACCAATGGCAACGAAAAGTTCCTCCTTATTGGACAAGCCGAAATCTCTGGCCACTTTATTTAAAGAACTCGACGATAATTCGATGTCAAAGTCTCTATATTCTTCGTGCTTGGTTAGTTCAGCCTGTAAGAGTTCGCGTCCCTTCTCCAGGCGCTCCTTCTTCTCAGTCTGTTCTATTGCCCTGAAATAAGCCCTGATCTTAGATCTAGCGCGGCTGGTGCTGACTATGCTCAGCCAATCTCTAGAAGGATGTCCTTGGGGGGAAGTGAGAATTCTTACGATATCTCCATTTTTAAGCTCATAACTCAAGGGTACGATACGACCATTTACCATCGCACCGACACATTTGCTGCCAATTTCCGTATGAATAGCAAAAGCGAAATCTAGGGGAGTGGCCCCCTTGGGCAACGATATCACATCGCCTTTAGGGGTGAATACGAATACCTCCGTCGACAAAACATCGGCCTTTAAATTCTCCAAGAACTCGGAGGGCTCCGAAGTCTCAAGCTGAGTCTCTAAAACTTGCCTTATCCACGTCAATTTGGTATCCAAGTCATCTGGTTTTATTCGACCTTCTTTATATCTCCAATGGGCGGCGATCCCATATTCAGCTATCCAATGCATGTCCCATGTCCTAATCTGAACTTCCAGTGGTTCTCCGCTCGGCCCCACTACAGTAGTATGAAGTGATTGATACATATTACTTTTGGGATTAGCTATGTAATCGTCGAATTGACCCGGAATCGGCTTCCATATTGTATGCACTATACCTAAAACCTGATAACAATCCTCAACCGAGTTAGTTATCACCCTCAGAGCGAGAAGGTCATACATCTGTTCGACAGTGAGGCTCTTGCGCTTCATCTTCTCGTAAATACTATAAAAGTGCTTTGCTCTTCCCGTTATAAAGGCCTTTGTACCTACTTCGTCTAATTTTTTAGATAAAATTTCTATAGCTTCCTTTATGATCGTCTCCCTCTCGGGAAGTTTTTTCCTTACCCTTCGCCGGATTTCATAGTACATATCTGGTTCCAGCACTTTAAAGGCCAAGTCCTCGAGTTCACGCTTCATATGATAAATTCCCAGTCGGTGGGCCAAAGGAGCATATATTTCCAGGGTCTCCTTCGCAATGCGAAGCTGTTTGTCCCTCCTTAAAACTTGAATGGTGCGCATATTGTGAAGTCTATCGGCCAACTTGATCAACACGACCCGAATGTCCTTAGCCATGACCAGGAACATTTTCCGCAAATTTTCAGCTTGATAATCCTCCATGGTTTTAAAGTCAATGTTGCCAAGCTTGGTCACTCCATCTACCAAGAGGGCCACATTCGTGCCGAACTTTTCCTTAACTTCTTCAAACGTGGCATCGGTATCCTCTACCACATCGTGAAGTAGCGCCGCTACAAGAGTCTCTATATCTATATTTATGTCCGCAAGTATCCCTGCCACTGAGAGAGCATGTATGACGTAGGGTTCTCCTGTTACCCTTTTTTGTTTTTTATGTTTGTTCGCTGCAAACACGAAAGCTTCCCCTAAGAGTTTAAGTTTGTCCTTTCCGAGGTACTTTGCAGCCTTACTCCAAAGTTCTTGCCAAGCCAAACTGACAACAGTAGCCCTATCTTCTTCGGGGATGCGACCCATGAAGCTATCGCGCAATATTCTTAAAGCTCTTTCCATACCCTTAGAGGACGAAAGTGCTGATTCACCTTGCTGGTAGCCAGATATCATGTGGCTTTCGCTACCTTCCATTATCATATTGCTCCCTTAATTAATCTATACAACTACCTTCTCTACCTTTGAAGATATTTTCAATTTACCTCTAAATGAATCCACAAATGGGCGATATAACCAGCCCTTAATCCTATTATTATATCTTGACATCTCGTCAAAGCCAAAGGCCAGTAATTCTCCCCTTTGCGACGAAACACGGTAATTATCTCCGCCCCTCAAGGGCTTTATAACATCCCCAACTTCATGGCTGACAAAAAAGTAGGGCATTTCGTTGCCTTCCCCAAAGGGCGCTAGCTCCCTGAAACAATTCCACAGTTTAAGATTCCATGTTTTTGGCTCCAAAGAAATAGCGTCTTCAAATCGATCTTCGCTGCAGTTTGCACTAATCTCGGTCAAGCTTTCCTCCAATTTCCTCTTGACACTCGACCATCTTTTGGCCTCAACGCTAAATCCAGCTGCTCCTTTGTGCCCACCCCAACTAGCCAAATAGGAAGCAATGCCCTCCAACACCTTGATGGCATTTAAACCCTCCGGAACTCGAAGAGAAGCCCTCATATTTCTACCGTGAGGTGCAGCTAAAATTATTGGTCTATTATACTCATAGCACAAACGACTTGCTACGCTGCTTAAAAGGCCAAGAGGCCAATGCGCCGAATCTAACACATATCTAAAATGTCCAGTCCGCAAACGCGAAGCAGCTTGATCATACACGGTACTGCTTAGCTTCTTCCTTTGATAATTCAAGGAAAGAAGTTCACGTGCCGCTAGCTTGCTCTTAGGCGAAGCTTCAAGCGCTTGCAATGCGATCTCAGCAAGCGAAATCCTCCCTGCAGAGTTTAAGCAAGGATTAATCTTCATCGCAATTTGATTTTCATCCATAGGATACACTATGGAGAGTTTGTCGAAAAGATATTGCAAACCTGGCCTTCGCGTGATTTCCAGCCCTTTAAGGCCCTCTTTTACTAAAGCACGATTTAACACCCCTAAGGGCATCGAATCTCCAACCACGGACAAAGCCACGATCTCTAATCTTTCCATCAACCAATCCTTTGAAATAAGCCCGCTTTGCCACAACCAACACCATAACACTCCTGTTGCGGATAACGTTTTGGCTTCATTATCTCCTCCTAGGTAAGGATTTATTATACATCCATGATGACATATTGTATCCGCATGGTGGTGATCAAAAATGACAACTTTTAAGCCCATATTTAAAGCTTGTTCAATTTCTGTCTCGTTTTTGGTTCCACAATCAGTAACGATTAGAAGATTAAATCCCATACGCGCAATGGTCTTCACTACAGCGGCGTTCAGTCCGTATCCATCTTTTAATCTGTGAGGCAAGTAGTATCTCGCATGCCAACCCATAGAGCTTGCAAACTCGCTTGCAAGAAGAGCGGAGGCAACGCCGTCCACATCGTAATCGCCATAAAGCGCTACTTTACTTCCCCTCGGAAGCGATTGCAATATAGCAAACACATCTCGTCCACTACTACATAAGAAAAGATTTGACATCAACAAGTCAAGGCTCGGACGCAACCATGCCCGAGCCTTTTGAAAATCCAAATGTTCGCCATATTTTATATACAACGCCAGCGCCACCAATTCATGACATTGAAGTGATTGCGCCAGCTCACAGGGAAGATCATCAAAACTCCACACGCGCAATTTCGAATAAGGATGTAAAGGAATCACTTCTCAAATTCTGTCCCTTCGTTTGCAACGAATTCAGTTTCAGACGAAGCCTCTTTCGTCAAAGAGGCACTTCCGCGTTGCAAAGCATCCAACAGAGAACGCTTCTCTTCTTCTAAGTCGGCAATGCGCTTTTTTAGCTCCTTGATATCATTTCTATATTTATTTCGAGATTCAATATGAGCAGCAAATGAAGTTATCCACATTAAAACCGCCCCAGCTGCAAAGACAAGTACTTCCCATATGCCTTGATGAAGTGACCACTGCCACATTAAAAATTTTACTATCACCATGCCGCTATTCTGAACAGCATAAAAAGCCGCTAATAACATTCCCAATGCTAATGCCAGCACGTAGCTCTTCATGGGAGTCCCACCTTTTAAAATTAATATATTAAACTATTTTCTACCTTTCCCACTGCAATGGATGCAGCGTTGATTATATCTGCTTCGAATCATTGGACTATCTTCTTTTTCAAGATTTTTAAGATATTTTTCCCGCCCAACTTCCTCCCAAAGCGGATCGTATATCTCCTTCATTCTTCTGGCATATTCGTCTAAACCCGCTGCAAGTTCATTGAGCAACTTGTCCGCACCGGGGTGGGTTGGATGTGCACCATACTCGGCCACTAATTCCCTTAATACCGCCGGATGATCGATGATGAGGCAGGGGCGAAGCAAATTGTCATCATCGTAAGGCTGACGTGATCGTATCGCCTCAAAGAAGGGGCTTGACAGAACCTCGACGAGAGTTTTTTCCCTAATGTTATCTACGGCAAAATGACAGAATACACAAGGTTCAACGTCACCATTGGAAATCACGTGCAAATATCTAAAACCAGCTGCTATGCAACCATCAACATAAGGACCATCGTTCCAAAAATCTCCCAAGAATATCGGATATTTCGACCTCCACTCATCTACCTTCTTCTTCAAATAAGCTCTCTGTTCCGGTGTAGCCATGTAAGACAGATCGGGGTCATGGCCAGTAGGTATGTATTGGAAGAACCAGCCAACCTTACATCCTTCTTCTAGCATATGTTCTATAAATTCATCGCTGGATATATAGGAAGCACTTGTACGAGTGCAGGTGGCGCTAAAGCCATACAGCACTCCTTTTTTTCTAAGCCTGCGATATGTTTCTATTATTTTATCGTACATTCCGGGCCCTCGCCGGAAATCCGTTTCTTCTGGCGTACCCTCTATGGAAATCATGGGCGCTACATTGCCCAGCTCAACTAACCTATCGGCTACCTCATCGGTAATCAACGTACCGTTAGTGTAAACCTGAAAGTAACAATCATCGTGTTTAGCCCAAATATCAAACAAGTCCTTTCTTGTAAAGGGTTCACCACCGGATATGGTAAAAAAGTACATCCCGAGCTCCTTAGCTTGGCAGATAAGATCATCTATTTCCTCTGTGGTTAGATCACTGGAAGTATCGTATGATCCTGCGTAGCACCCTTTGCATTTTAGGTTGCACTTCATCGTTGGACTTATCACCATAAAGTTAGGAATATGAATCCCTAACTCATTCATCTTCCTATCTCTAATACCTCGAGAAAGAACCATGAAGTTTACTATCAAGTTTACGATTAGCTTCTTTCGGCAATTAGGATGAAGCTCCTCAAAAACCCTTCTAAAGACCCCAACAAAGGGATGATTTTCCCTTGCCAATTCTGCCAGTTCTTTAAAGGTCTCGCGCTGGAACTTTGCCGGTGCTAAACGCGATATGCCATCAAATAGTGACGCGAGCTTTTTGTCATCTCCATCTTCAATCAACTTAACGACCTGGTTTAAGAGAGCTACAGAAATCATCCCTTTTAGCCGGTCTGCTAGACTCATAACCATGAAAAACGCCTCCTTTGAGCTCACAAAAAACTTATCTTAAAGGTTAGCTCTCTGCTCTTCCAACGCCTTTACCCTTGACTCTAATGCTTCGAATTGTTCTATCGTTACTAAAGGAAAGAAGGATAAAAATTTTTCAATCTCATTTTTGAATCCCCTTACCAAGGTATCTCGCCGTCTGGCAAGTTCCTCTTCAAGCTGCATTAAAACCTTTTCTGCGGCCCACCGTTCCATGGCTCCTTCTTCCACAAGAGAACTCATATAAGACCTACACAGAGAGATAAGGTCGTCACTAACGCCAAACCCCCCTAAGAGTAATTGTATTATTGAATCCATACAGGAGGACCCTCCTTTTATCTCAAAGCTCTTACCCTAAACTTATTCTAACTTAACAAATATAATATATACAAGCACAATGCAACTTCTCGCAAAACCAGAGTTATCATCATTCGCTAATCTGTCGAACGAAGTCTAAGGCCTTTCCTCAGTTCGCTCAAATGATCTTTAACGCCTTTGTAGCTTTCGCGATCCTCCCGGGGATCGTAAATACCATTCCACCACAACCGCCCCGGCGATGTATATGGAACTGTAAGTGCCCACAATGATTCCCACCAAAAGTGCCATGGAAAAATCAGAAATGGCCTTTCCACCCCACAAAAAAAGTGTCAATACAGGAAAGAGGGTGGTAAGTGACGTATTGATGGTACGAGATAACGACTGGTTTATGGAATTATTAAGAAGATTGACAACTCCCCAATCCTTTAAATATTTGAAATTTTCTCTGACTCTATCGAAAATCACTATTGTGTCATTAATCGAATAGCCCACAAGAGTTAACATCCCGGCAATGAAGGGCATCGAAACTTCTTGGAAAGTAAGGCTAAATATCCCAAGCGTAACGATTACATCGTGCATTAGAGCAATGACAGCCCCTACGGCAAACATAAACTTAAACCTAAAGGTGATGTAGATCAGCATAGCAAGCAATGCTAATATTGTGGCCAGTGTTGCACTCTTACGCAACTGGCTCCCCACAGCGGGCCCAACCATCTCAACACGCAAAACTTTAAAATCCACTCCCAAAGTTTCCCTGAGAGACTTCAGTATCTCTCTTTGGTCACTTTCTCTATCGCCCTTTAAGCGAACCAATACACCTCTTTCGCTATAAGACTGTATTACAGGGCTACCGAAGCCAATTTTGTCCAAGGAACTTCTAACCTCAGCGACCGTTACGGGTGCATCAAATTCCAGCTGAAATAGTATACCGCCAGAGAAGTCAATCCCAAAATTCAGCCCTCTCACCATTAACAATACTATGCTTGCCAGTACCAATGCCAGGCTGAGTGCCAAAGCAATTTTCCGATATTTCATAAAATTGATATTCCCCTTGAACTTGACCAACATCATAATCTCTCCTTAGTCATGGAAAGGACTGAACTTTTTCGCTTGCCCACAAAGAGTCGCAGTAAGACTTTTGTCACAAACACAGCGCAGAAAAGGCTTGCGATTATGCCAATGCTCAAAGTAACGGCAAAACCTCGAACAGGCCCAGTGCCATAGTAGAACAAAAATACAGCTGCGAAGAGGGTGGTTAAATTTGCATCTACGATTGTGACAAAGGCCTTCCTGAAGCCGGCATCAATGGCTGCCATGACAGTTTTTCCGCTCCGCAGCTCTTCTTTTATGCGCTCATAGATCAATATATTCCCATCCACGGCCATGCCTAATGTCAAGATGATCCCTGCGATTCCAGGCATTGTAAGGGTAGCTCTAAAACTTGCAAGGCCAGCCAAGACAAGAATAATGGTCATCACCAAAGCGAGGTTAGCTACCAACCCCATACGAGAGTAATATATGAACATGAACAGAAAGACCAGGACGGCCCCTATCAACCCAGCTTTAATGCCTGATTTAATCGAATCGGAGCCTAATGTGGGCCCTATCGACCTCGTTTCGAGGATCTCAACCGTAACAGGCAATGCTCCAGCTCGAAGCATTATCGCGAGCCTCTGGGCTTCATCGGTCGTGAAGCGGCCACTGATCTGAGCTTCTCCACCGCTTATCCGTTCTTGCACGACAGGTGCGGATATTACGACCCCATCAAGGACAATCGCCACTTGTCTTCCAATGTTGTGAGCAGTAAGTTCGTCAAACAAATGTGTGCCATCTTTGTTAAATTTAAGCGTCACCACAGGCCTCCCTAGGTTATCAAAAGCGACCTTTGCATCCAACAAATGTTGACCTGTAATGCTTGCAGCTCCCAGCAAGTATACCTCTCCATCTTCGCCCTTTAAGACAGACAGCGATGGATTTTCTTCGACATGTTTCCACAACTTTTTTTCCATTGCCAAAGCTTGTCTCTGATATTCTTCCCATCGTTTAATCGCTGACTCGTATTCTTCGTCGCTGCCATAGTTTTGTCTTTCCGGCTTTCGGGGAAGTCGAGGCGTCGCGTCAATGACTGGACGAAATTCCAGCATTGCCGTTTTTCCAATAAGTTCAATGGCGGCTTCGGGATCATCTAGCCCAGGCAACTCAACAACTACTCTGTCATTACCTTCGCGTTGTATAACTGGTTCGGCAACTCCGTACTGGTCAATGCGATTTCGTAAAACTGCTATCAAGCGCTCAATAGTATCACTGCTAATAGGGTTCTCTGGCGTTCCCTTTGCTTGAAGCAATATATGAACGCCACCCTTGAGATCCAATCCGAGTTTTATTTTTTCACTGGGAGGATACACAGCCCAAAGAGATGCAAAAAGAACTACCAAGATCAATATGATTTTCCAGCGTTCATGTTTAGGCAATTGACTTCTACCTCCTAAATAGTGAGCAACAATTAGATTTTTGCTAAAAAGCAACTATCTTGGCTGTTTATCTCTCCTCTGATTCAGTTTCATCGGCTTCGGGAGCACTTCGTTTAAAGGATATCGCGTTTTTAAGGACACGAATTTTTACGCCATCACTAACTTCCAGAATGAAGCTGTCATCTTTAACATCCCTAACGGTTCCATAAATACCACCGGCGGTCACTACTTGGTCTCCGCGCTTTATAGAATTCAGCATATCTTGATGTTGTTTCTGGCGCTTTTTCTGCGGTCTTATCAACAAAAAATAGAATATCACTATGAAAAGTAACAACGGCCACATCATTCCTAACAATCCAGCTTGTCCGCCCAATGAAAACCCCTCCTAATAGCATATATTAATATATTATTACACTAGCCTGTCATCTGCTTCGGCATAAATTGCATAGCAACCGAAGCGTGGACTCATTACCCCGATAGTTTTTAAACTTTACCACTTTCCTCTTTAAGTTTTATGTAAAAAAGTAACTTTTCAAGCTCAACAAATATATCAACATTGTAAAGTATAACATGCTCCGGCACCGCCAATGCTGTTGGAGCAAAGTTCAATATTCCTTTAATCGAGGCGCTAGATGTCGCTTTATCTACGACGTCCTGAGCCGCAGATGAAGGCGTCGTTATTATCAAAACTTCTACGCCCTCGTCATTAAGTACTCGGGGCATCATTCCCACATCGTAACACGGAATATCGTGTATCTTGCGCCCAACTTTGTCAGGATCAATATCAAACAAAGCTACAATACGAAACTTCTCGCTTTCAAAAGCCTTATACCCGAGCAATGCCTCGCCCAGGTTGCCAATACCAATCATTGCTATCTTCCACGTTTTTGGTGGAGCAAATATGGAGTTTAAATGTTGGTACAACTTTTCTACGTCATAACCGACCCCCCTTTTCCCGATCTCACCGAAATAGGAAAGATCTTTTCTCACCTGACTCGCCTTTATTCCAAGTGCGTCCCCGATTTCTTGGGAAGATATTACCTTTTTGCCAGCCTCTCGGCAACGTTGAAGGTAGCGAATGTATTGCACTAACCTCTCAACCGTGGGTTCAGCTATTTTCATCTTTTTCTCCCCTTTCCACGAAAGGTGCATAGTCCGCTAAAGTTCGCGAAGCCGCCAAGGTCATCTGAAATGCGCAAAAGTTGATTGTATTTAGCAACCCTATCGATCCTAGCAGGCGCACCAGTCTTTATTTGTCCCACGCCCACAGCGACCGCCAAGTCGCTTATGAATGAGTCGTCCGTCTCCCCTGATCTATGTGATATTACGGCTGAATAAGAATGTTTAATAGCCATGTCTATGACCTCAAGAGTTTCAGTTAACGTGCCTATTTGGTTGAGCTTGATTAAGATTGAGTTGGCCATGCCTTCGGTTATTCCCTGCATTAGCCTTCGCGCATTGGTAACAAAGAGGTCGTCACCCACGAGTTGAACTTCATTTCCTAGGGCTTGTGTTAACAATTTCCATCCCTCGAAATCGTCTTCTGCCATCCCGTCTTCTATTGATACGATGTACGGATAAGATTTGCACAATTCTACGTAATATTCAACCAATTGTTCTTTATTATATTTTTTGCCCTCGCCCTGAAAGTGATAAAAACCATCTTCGTAAAGCTCGGATGCGGCCACGTCTAAGGCAAGGCTTACCTCATCTCCCGGTTTATATCCAGCAGCAATTATGGCTTCTACCAGGAGATCCAGTGCTTCTTTTGCTCCATTTAAATTCGGAGCAAAGCCTCCCTCGTCGCCAACAGAAGTATTCTTGTGCTTATCTTTTAACAGCTTCTTTAAAGAGTGATATATCTCCACTCCCATTCTAAGAGCTTCATTGAAGTTATCAGCTCCATGGGGAACGATCATGAACTCCTGTATGTCCAAGTCGTTATCCGCATGAGCTCCGCCATTTATGACGTTCATTAGAGGGGTCGGCAATGAAAATGGTCCCAATCCGCCTATATATCTCCAGAGAGGGAGGTCTCTTTCTAGCGCTGCTAACCTAGCTACTGCCAATGAAACCGCAAGAATAGCGTTTGCCCCTAAGTTGCTTTTATTCGGCGTACCGTCAAGTTCAATCATTATCTCATCAATTAGATTTTGTTCGGTGGGATCGAGGCCAATTATCTCTGGAGCTATTTTTTCATTGACATTTTCAACAGCCCTGAGTACTCCCTTTCCGCCATAGCGTTTATCTCCATCCCTTAATTCGACGGCTTCATGTTTACCGGTAGAAGCACCTGAAGGAACAGCAGCCCTCGCCATTAAACCTCTATCCAACCATACTTCCGCTTCTACAGTAGGATTACCCCTGGAATCTAAAATTTCACGAGCGTAAACGCCCACTATATGACCCATTTTAAAATCACCCCTTTCAAATACTATATTGTAGAATCGTCTAAACTTACTGAGCGTTCCTCTAAAATTGCGTAAGCTTCTTTCCCCTTTTTCACCATAATTTCATCGTCACAAAGAACCTCAACCTTTAAAATTCTTCTCGGGAAAGCTATTTCGATGACATCGCCCACCCGAACGACAGAAGAAGGCTTTATAGGTCTACCGTTAAGCCTTACCACACCAGCCTGTATCATCTCCTGTGCTACAGTGCGTCTTTTCACCATTCGCGAAATTTTTAAGTACTTATCTATCCTCATAAATTCATTTCCCCTGTCGTGATCTCCTGCATGAGTATAAATACAATGAGCGCATCGATCAACACAAAGGCTTTTAGTTTTGACTAAACTTTAGCTATAATTAACGCCTAAAAAGTTCAAGTCGAAAAGAGAAGCGTAAATGAAGTCGCTTTTACAAAAATCAAGTCGAGCAGAAAAAACACCTTTCTGCTCGACTTGATTTAATACAGCTCACACAGCAAAGCGAAGTGAAGCACCTATGCCATCATATTCTCTTAAAGGAGATTGTCCACCTATTACCAATACGTCCCCATTATCTCGCAACGTTTTGTAGATTAAAAGATCAATCAAATCTTCAATCTCTCCCATCTCGCCATGGCATAAAGGACATTCAACTTCATCGACCCCCAAAGCACCACACGATTGACACTGTTTTCCCGCAACGGGCTCATATTCGTCGATTAGAAGTTGATGCACAGCGAAAAGATTGGAGGCATAAACGACGCCCCTGAGCCCAGCAACTGCCAGTCCACCTTTCTCGTATTCGGTTATTATCTCTTCAACTAGCTTTGAGCTCTCTACCACAAAGGACTTTAAGGCATAAGACGTCACAGCCTCCACGACTACATGGGGTTGATCAGTTATGCCTAATTCTGCTAAGACATCGACAGGAATGTTAGTTACGATCTCCTTGATGAGGTCTGCTACAACGAGGGCATAATTTGAGTTTCCCCCAACTAATATCAAGGAATAATCTTCATCTTCGTAGAGTGCCCTAAGAGTAGCTGCTACATTTTTAAGATGGTTTTTAACGTGATTCTCCACATGCCTTTTAATCCGAGTCTCTTCAAGGCCATACCAACCAGCCGATTTTACTTTAGGAGGCACGTCTTCCTCTAAGGTCAAAAGTTTGTCTACAGTACTTGCATACACTCGGAAGAAATTTGCTCTCCTTGCCTCTACAACTGCCACGAGGGTAAGCTTGTGAGGGCATAGAGTTTCTATGAGTGGCGCCAAGAAGGGATGATCCGAGAACTTCACCTGATTTTTTACTGGAGTTGGAAGTTCTACAAATCGATAATAATCGCCCTGCAGATCAACAAAGCAAGCGATACCCTTGGCCTCACCTAAGCCTCCGTGAACCAGTTCCTCGTTGAGCCTGTTTAAAATAGAAGTGATTTTTTCACTATATTGTTTACAATCGCTCTCTCCGCAAAAAAGAGCTTCCTCTTCAATGGCCTTTTTTTGAAGGTTCTTCAGATCAATCGAAATTTCCTTGACGGATCTACGACTCCTGTCACAATCGATGTAAAAGGACATTAGCATCGATCTTCCTTCGCATTCTTTTAATAAAGTTTTCGCAACACTTTCAAACACTAATTTCACCTCCATTGTTATTAAAGATATTAGCAGCTCGACGCAAGATCATATAATTCTGCCTCTTCCAAAATTACAGCGATTTGCGCCATCATCTAACCGCAATCGTCATTCCAAATAATCCCGCAAACGCTTGCTCCTGCTCGGATGGCGCAACTTGCGAAGGGCTTTTGCCTCAATTTGTCTAATCCTTTCTCTAGTCACGTTAAAGCGCTTGCCAACCTCCTCCAAGGTATGGGCGCGCCCATCCTCCAAGCCAAATCGCAAACGCAACACCTCTCGCTCTCTTTCCGTTAACTCCCCGAGCATCTCTTCCAATTGCTCGCGCAACAATTGACCGGCAGTGGCTTCCTCGGGATTGGGTGAATCCTTGTCTTCTATAAAATCGCCAAGCTGACTGTCTTCCTCTTCGCCAATAGGAGTTTCAAGGGAAACTGGTTCTTGAGCTATTCTTTGAATATCTTCTACTTTCTCCGGCAGCAATTCTAGCGCTTGAGCGATTTCCTCTACGGTTGGTTCTCTTCCCAATTGTTGAACCAATTGCCTGGAAACCCGAATAAGTTTATTGATGGTCTCGACCATATGAACAGGTATCCTAATGGTACGTGCCTGATCGGCTATAGCCCTTGTAATCGCTTGTCTTATCCACCACGTAGCGTAGGTGCTAAACTTAAATCCCTTCCTGTAATCGAACTTCTCAACGGCACGTATCAAACCCAAATTACCCTCTTGAATCAAATCTAGGAAAGAAAGTCCTCTTCCAATGTATTTCTTAGCAATGCTTACGACAAGACGCAAATTTGCTTCGATTAACTTTTTCTTTGCTTCCTCGTCTCCGGCCTCTACTCTTTTTGCAAGCTCAACTTCTTCCTCCTTAGTAAGCAAAGGGATTTTCCCTATCTCTCGCAAATACATCCTCACCGGATCGGCAATTGAAACGCTTTCTAATTCAGTAAGTTCGCTTAAGTCTGCCTGCGGCAGTAATTCGGCCTGTTGAAGTTCCTGTATTTTTTCTTCGTCACGAACATCTATGCCCAACTCCAGAAGGTTAGAATATACACTATCCATTATCTCCGCTTCGCTTAAAGCCTCTTGTGGCAAATATTTTTCTAGGTCATCGTATGTGATGAACCCTTTTTGACGTCCCTCTTGTAAAAGCTCGCGAATGTTTTCGATAAGCTCTGCTATCTCCTGGGATTCCATTTCTTCGAAGTCCAGATCTTCCTGGTCCTCAATGGGCTCGTTATGTTCTTTTTCCTCGTCATCATCATTAGAGTTTCTTGCATTCGCATTCTTATTGCCGTTTTTATCATAATTTAATTTTTTTCTTTCTGCTGCAGTCATTTGTCTTCCCGTCCCCCTTTTAATGCGGAAGCTATTTTCTGCATCTCCTCAATTTCTTCGCGGGTTGCCTCGCCTTTCAACATTTTGGAATAAAGAACGTTATATCTCGATTTCATGGCTTTAGTCTTAAGGGAGCTTGAGATTACGTCAAAAATATCCACTCCCTCGTCAAACTGCTGGCAAAAGGCATTACCTAGCGCTAGGGCTTCCAATGGAAATCGATCCCCTGATTTTAGCCAACGCTCCTCCAGCTCTTCCGGGGATTCGCCATTTAATAACGCCGCTATTAGATTTTTTAATCGCACATCCTTTATTAAAGGAAATATGTGCTCTTCATCTAAGCCCCGTCTCTTTGCAGGATCATTCCACAAAAGCGAAAACAACGCTGCTTCTTGTGCGTCAGTTACGTGTTTCTTTTGTTTTTGTTGCTTTTGTCTATTTATATATACGCTGAAGTCGCCACGTTTCCCTTTTTTCTCTGTTCCCCTTTTCATATTTGCTTTGAAATCTAACAACATAGCCTCAAGCGCATATCTGGGAATCTCAAGCGCTGCTGCAATCTGAGACATAAAAGGAGCTAAATCCGGCAAAGGAATCCTTGAAAAACCCTCGAGCAACTCCTCAATCACTTTTTTTCGAACATTTAGATCCTTCAAAAACTCTTCTCTTATCTCAAGGTGGTACAAAGGAAGGGGGAGGCTCTTGCTCAAAAGGTCCTCGAAGGCGTTGCTTCCCTCTTTCTGCAAAAACTCATCGGGATCCACATTGGCTGGCAACGCTACTACCCTCACTTGCAAGCCCAACGACTGCAACAAATACATACCCCTTATTGCTGCTTCCTGCCCTGCAGTATCAGCATCGTAACAGACATAACAAGACCTTGCATATCGCCTTAACAACTCGCCCTGATTTTCCGTCAAAGCTGTTCCAAGCGACGCCACGGTTTCGTGAAATCCTGCCATGTGTAGCCTTATAGCATCCATATAACCCTCAACCAGAATTGCACGCCCCTTATTGCGCATGTCGTTTTTGGACAAATTAAGTAAATACAAACAAGAACCTTTATGAAACACCGGGCTCTCTGGAGTATTTATATATTTAGCACCTTCGCCCGAAATTGACCGACCTCCAAATCCTACTAGACGTCCAGTAACGTCTCTTATGGGAAAAATTATTCTGCCTCTAAACCTATCATATATGCCTCGCGGACCCTCAACCACCAAACCACACTCAACGGCAATCTTAGATGATATACCCATCCTTGAAAGAGAACGCCACAGGTAATCCCACGCTGGTGGAGCCCAACCAATTTCAAAATAAGGCCACCATTCTTTGGGCAAGTTCCTTTGTACTAAGTATCTCCTTGCTATTTCGCCTGCGGGACTTTCAAGGTAGTCACGATATATTTTGAGGGCCTTTTCCAAGACATCGCTAAAATTAGGATAGCTATCTTTTCTGGCTCTTTTTTCAACCTTCACACCGGCTCTCTTTGCAAGCAATTCGATGGCCTCGGTGAAACTAAATCCTTCTACGTCCATGACGAAAGATATAACATCTCCTCCTTTACCACAGCCAAAGCAATGGTAAAACTGCCTATCAGGCATCACATAGAAGGACGGTGTTTTCTCGCTATGAAAAGGGCACAGGGCCCTATAACCTTTGCCAGATTTATGTAGCTCTACATAATCTCCAACTACCTCCAGGATATCTACTCTTCTTTTTATTTCATCTATTTGAGTTTTATCCAAGGGTTATCCCTCCAAAAACTGAAAAGGGAGGGGTTAGACATCAGCCCTCCCGAAAAATAGCCCTTAACTACAAGAAATTTTTATGATATTAGATATGAATAGATAGCAGCATATCGCACTACATTAACAAAGGTGCCATGACCAAAGCTATGATTGACATTAATTTAATCAATATATTAAGGCTGGGACCAGCCGTGTCCTTGAAAGGATCTCCAACAGTGTCGCCAACAACAGCGGCAGCATGCGGAGGCGTTCCTTTTCCTCCTAAGTTTCCTTCTTCTATATATTTTTTCGCGTTATCCCAAGCACCCCCGGCGTTTGCCATAAATATTGCCAACATCACCCCTGTGACGATGGAACCGGCGAGTAGCCCGCCTAAAGCAGGGGCTCCCAGCACCAACCCAACGATTACCGGGGATAGTATGGCCATCATTCCGGGCACAATCATTTCTTTGAGAGCGGCCTTGGTGGATATATCGACGCAACGCTCATAATCAGGTTCTTGCGTTCCCTCCATAATGCCAGGCATCTCCTTAAACTGACGGCGAACTTCTTCGATCATGCTTTGAGCGGCCCTGCCAACGGCCTGAATTGCCCTGGAGCAAAAAACGAATGGCAACATGCCGCCGACAAAGAGCCCAATTAACACGCGTGCATCCATTAGATCAATGATCTTGAGCCCAACAGCACTGGCATATGCAGAAAAAAGCGCTATAGCAGTTAACGCTGCTGAACCTATGGCAAGGCCCTTGCCTACGGCAGCCGTCGTGTTACCAACGGCATCCAGCCTATCGGTAATCTTTCTTACTTCCGCAGGCAAATGACTCATTTCAGATATACCACCAGCATTGTCTGCTATTGGTCCGTAGGCGTCTACGCTCAAGGTCATTCCCGTGATGGCCAACATGCCTACTGCAGAGCAAGCGATGCCGTATAGGCCTCCGGATTGTACAGCAACAAAAATAGCTGCACATATGAGCAACACCGGCCACATGGTGGATTTCATGCCAACAGCTATCCCTGTTAAGATGTTAGTCGCATACCCCGTGATGGATGCATTGGCAATTTCCTTCACTGAACTATAAAAAGAGGAGGTGTATACTTCCGTAATATAGCCTATTGCTACCCCACAAATTACCCCCGCCAAGACAGACCAAAACAAAGCTAAGTCAGCAAACATGAACCGCGTTAGCAAGAAAGAACCGACGATCATCAAAATGCCAGTCGCAAAAGTGCCTTTCCTTAGCGCTAATTGAGGATCCCCTTTTTCTTTGATGCGCACGAAAAATGTACCTATTAGAGATGCAAGAATACCAACAGCCGCAAGTAACATGGGGAAGGTTATTCCCTTTCCTCCAAAGAGAGCCGCTCCTATCGCCATGGCTGCTATGATCGAATTAACATAGGATTCAAAAAGATCGGCACCCATTCCTGCTATATCGCCTACGTTATCGCCTACGTTATCGGCGATAACAGCGGGATTCCGAGGGTCGTCTTCAGGTATCCCAGCTTCCACTTTGCCCACCAGATCGGCACCAACGTCAGCTGCCTTCGTGTATATGCCGCCTCCCACGCGCGCGAATAGCGCTATGGAACTGGCGCCAAAGCCAAAAGCTGTTATTATATTTGGATCTTTATATAATATATAGGCAATTACTATACCCAAAACTCCAACGCCAACCACTGTCATCCCCATGACAGAACCGCCCCAAAAAGCAATCTTTAAAGCCTGATTCATTCCGCTCATTGCAGCAAAAGCGGTCTTACCGTTGGCTCGCGTCGCGACCTTCATTCCAAGAAAGCCCGAAATGCCGCTACAGAAAGCCCCCAATAAAAATGATACGGCGAGGGGGACTCCCAACTTCCAAGCAAGCAAGCAAGATACAACAATGACAAAAGGAACGAGAGCCCTATATTCCCTATAAAGAAAGGCCATGGCTCCCCTTTGAATGATGTTGGAAAGATAATTAATACGTTCATGATCGACCTTGTAATTATCGATATGATTAGTTATTAATATAGCATATAATAATGCTATTATACCTGCGCCTGCTGAAATCCACAACGCGTACCCGTTCATAAAAAGATCCCCCCATTTACGATAATTTCAAGCCCGCCTTTATCTGAAGGCGGGCGCATTAGATATTCGATCAAAGCGCTCCTAATTATAGGCAGGATGGACCATTTTTGCAAGGTCAATAGTCATCGATCATTTGCAAAAGAATGCTTTGAGACTCGCAAGATCTCATAATACAATTATATAGCAAGTATTTCAACGAAAATAACAAAAACGCCGAAGATCCCTTTCTATTTTATCTTTCTTGCTCTTTTATTACCAAAACAACATCCTTACTTTTTCCTTCTATGCCCTTTAAGGAACTCGTCATCCCTTTAACAGTACCTGCTATGAAGTCCATTGTGAAATCGTTCAATCCAATCTTCTGTCCACCCACATAGAGAACCACATGTTCCCTTTTTCTCCCCATTCTTTGTAAAATCCATTCAGCAAGCTTCTCTTCCTCGCAGGGTTGAAAATGAGGTAACTTTGGAAACAAGTTTTCCGGGCCATCGAAAACGGCAAAAATACCCTTTACATCGGCAGAGGGGTACTTCCCTCCAACCCATATTTTAGGAAGAGGCAACGATTTGCCACCTTCGACAAGGACGATGTCCTGTTGTGGGAAGAAGATTCTTTCTATATCGCGCAATGTAAAATCTTGTTTTAAAACCTCGGCCCTAATTCCATCTGCTCCCCACAGTAGGACCTTTATTCCTGCTCTAGCGATGAGACCACTATCAGTGTTTTCAGATGAAATTACGCTATCGTGACAATGTTTTATATATCCCACATCTAAACCTAAGCTTCCGCTTAGAATTTCGATCAATCTTTTACATAACGTTGTCTTGCCACTGCTTTTATGGCCACAAACTGAGACCATATAGGGCATGGTCCTCACCTCCAAAAACTAATCCGAGTACTCTCGTTTAGCCCTCCAAATCCTCCTGTAACAGTCAAGGAAAAATACGAACAAAGACAAAACTATTGGCCCTAAAAAAACGCCAAGGAAACCCCAAACGCTTATTCCACCGATCACACCCAAAAAGACCAGAAGAAAATGAACTTTGCTGCCTTCGGATATAAAGAGAGGCCGAATTAAATTGTCAATCGTGCTAACAACCAAGACAGCCCAGAAGGCCAATATCAAGCTTTCTTTTACGTTTCCAATTAAAAAAAGATACAAGGCGCCCGGGATGAGGACGAAGGGAGTGCCTACAAATGGAATCATGGCACATATAAAAAGAAACACACCGGCCAAGATGGGAGCTGGAAGCCCAACAAATACCCAACCAGCTACGCCCAAACACGCCTGAATTCCCGCTGTTAGAGTGGTGCCAATCACGACGGACTTCATCATCCTGGTAGCACTATCAAAAAGCGCCGCTCTTTCTTCTTTGGGCAAAGGCAATACATCATTCAAAAATTCTAACACTACATGACCATCCCGCAGCAAATAAAAAGTAGAAACAGAGATCACAAATAACTGATAGCACATCTTGAAAGCGTTGCCCAATAAACCTCTGGAAAAATCCCCTAACGACGAAGCCAAGTAGCTAACCGCACGATGTATTAAATCTTGTAAAAAGGCGGGGTCCTCTTTAATTCCAGCATATCGTATTAAGTGATCGGGTAGTTTCTTTACCAAACCAGACCATGCTGAAATCAAAACTTGCTGTATGGATTCAAGGTTATCGGATAAACTGGAGATAAACTTTATAGCCTCCTTTGCTAAAGATATCCCGATAAACCCCATGGGGACACAAAGCAGCAAAACGACACAGGTGGTAGAAACAAGGGACGATAAGTTTCTGTGTTTACCCCGAAACACTTTTTTATGCAATATTTCGTTCAATGGATATGAAATAAAAGAAAAGATGACAGCCCACATCAAAGGACGAATTATCGGCATAGTTATAAAGATGCCAAGTAAAGCCAATAAGGCAAAGACCAGCAAAAATGGCAAATATCCCCCTTGAGGCGATTTATGAACGAAAGAATCTTTCATGCTCATCACTCCTTGCCAAGGAACAACTGAAAGTATATCAAGTTTGAAACCTTATCGACGTATGTCAACCGCACCCTTACAACGTCACCTAAGCGAAAAACCTTGCCCTTGCGTCCCCTCAAACAAAGACCGTCTTCGTCGTAAAAAAATTGGTCATAAGGTTCAAGGCTTTCCACAGCGACGAACCCCTCCGCCGCATTATCAAGCTCGACGAACATCCCTCTCGGGGTCACCCAAGATATGACGCCATCGAAAATCTCCCCCACTTTACTCTCCATATATTCAGCAATTTTAATCTTAATGGAGATCCTCTCCGCTTCTTCCGTCTTTTCTTCCATTGCGCTGATGTAGGCCGAAAGGTTCGAAAGCTCTTGGACGCTAAAGGCACCCGGTGCCTCCCGATTCTTTTGAATCAAGGTGTGCACTATCCTATGAACAACTAAATCGGGATACCTTCTTATGGGTGAAGTAAAGTGTAAATAATATTTCAGAGCTAACCCAAAATGCCCCAAACACCTGGGATCGTAACGTGCCCTGGGCAAGGAACGCAAAACTAGAGTATGGACCAATCTCTTGCATGGTAGCCCTTCAACTCCTTTTAGCAGGCGATTTATAGCCTTGTTTGATGGACTTATTTTCTTTGTTTTCACTCCAATGGAAGAAAGAGTTTTTTTAAGCTGCATTACTTTCTCCACGTCTGGTTTTTCATGAACTCTATAGATTGTTAATGCACTATTACTAATTATATATTCCGCTATTACGCTATTGGCAAGTATCATGATGTGTTCGATGATGCGATGGGCAAATGTACGCTCAATGGCTCTTATATCGATTGGCGTCCCTTTCTCATCAAGTTCCACCTTCGTCTCCGGAAAATCGAACTCTATCATTCCCGCTTTTTTCCTTTTTTTGTATAGCATATTAGACAGAATTGCAAGGTGACTTAAGACCTTATCAGCCTCTCTTCCCAAGGTCTTTTTACCATCTAAAACTTCTTGGACTTCCTCGTAGGTCAGCCGCTTGCGGACACGTATCACGCTTGGTAAAATTTCATATTTCAGAAGGTCTCCTCTGCGATCTAACACCATTTCAACTGTAAGACACAACCTGTCCTCGTTCTCAATTAAGCTACATAGGTCAGAAGAAAGCTGGGGAGGCAGCATTGGAATTACCCTATCAACCAAATAAACCGAAAAACTCCTTTCTTTGGCCTCCATGTCAATGTAGCTATCGGGTCGAACATATTCCGATACATCCGCTATGTGAACTCCTAAACGCCAGCCTTCATCAATCTCTTCAATAGAAAGGGCATCGTCAAAATCCTTGGCATCCGAAGGATCTATGGTAAGAGTGAATTTATTTCTAAAATCTTTCCTTTCACCGGGAAAACGGCGAAGAGGAGAGGTGTTTTTTAAAGCTTCAGCCTCTGCGAGCACATCTTTCGGGAAATTGGATTTAATTTTATATTCTTCCATCAAAGCTAGCACTCGGACTTGGGGATCATCCTCATCGCCTAAAACTCTTAGCACCTTGCCTTCTCCGGGAAATGGGAACTGGGGATATTTTTTTATCGCAACGACGACAACAGCCCCATCCTTCAAAGCCTCGCCATCATCCAAAGTGAGAATAAAATTATATCGTCGATCTAAGGGAAACAATAGCGGGACACCGTTTCGACACCTCGTTATGCCTACGATCTCAGTGATACCCCTTGACAGTACTTTTTTTACCTTGCCATATAACCTATTTTTCTGATAGTTTTTACTTATAACTATCTTAACTTCGTCTCCATGGATGGCACCGCCCATATCTTCTTCGGCTATATAAATATCGGGCAACCTCTTATCCCTGGGACGGACAAAACCAAAGCCCCTAGGGTTAAGCTCCAGTTTGCCTATAGCAATATTCCTTCGAGGGGATATTCTGCGTCCCCTTCTTTTAGTCCTTCTGGTATATTTCATTTTGACGCCACTAATGCAGCTGCTAAGCCCGCTCCGACACCATTATCGATGTTTACTACTACCACTCCGCCACTGCAGGCATTGAGCATGGAAAGTAAAGCTGCAAGTCCGCCAAAACTTGCACCATAACCAACAGAGGTTGGAACGGCAATGACAATGGACGAAACTAAACCAGCCACGACGCTCGGAAGAGCACCCTCCATACCAGCGACTACCACTATCGCGCGCGACTTTCTAATATCTGGAAGCAGAGGAAATAATCGATGTATGCCAGCTACGCCAACATCACAAAATCTCTTCACCTGACAACCTGCAAATTCCGCAACATCAGCCGCTTCCTCAGCTACCGGCTTATCAGAGCTCCCAGCAGCGATTACGGCAACTTCGCCCCGTTTTTGAGGAGGCTCAAAGCGACACAGGGACAACCTGGAATCCTTGCGATATTCTATATTTGAAATATAGCCCTTCAATAACTCATGCTTATCCATTGATATACGGCTAAAGATAGCATTTGAGCGGTTCCTGGCAATGCTTTGTGCTATCTTTATCAATTGTTCGTCAGACTTGCCAGGAGTATATATAATTTCACCGATTCCTCGCCTTATAGATCGATGCCAATCTAATTTGACATCTCCGAGATCTTCGTAGGGTAATAAAGATAAATTCTCCATGGCCGTATCTACGTCAATTTTCCCATTTTCTAGCAATTCCAAAATACGCCGTAAGCTATTTTGCATTTCCATGGCTCTCGTTCCCTCTTTCTCGTCCCGTTTTATCTATCACTATTATAAATTATAAAGGGCTATGGCACTTAAGCCATAGCCCTTTATAATCAACGCGGTTTTTTATATTGGCACGCGTATTAATCATACTCCGGCATTTCAGGCATCCTTGGAGCTTCTTTTTTCTCCGGTTTTTCGGCCACCAAGACTTCCGTCGTGAGCACCATGGCCGCGATCGAGCCGGCATTTTGTAGGGCGCTACGAGTAACCTTCAGAGGGTCTATTATGCCTTCTTCGATCATGTCGACATACTCGCCAGTAACCGCATCTAAGCCCTGCCCCTTGGGCAAGCTTCGTACCTTTTCCACAACCACGTCTCCCTGAAATCCGGCATTTTTAGCTATTAAGTGCAGGGGTTCAGCGAGGGCATTCAACACTACCTGAGCCCCAATCTTCTCATCCCCATTCAAAGTTTCGATGAAGGACTCCAGTGCAGGGACGCAATTTAGCAATGCAACTCCGCCACCCGCTACGATACCCTCTTCTACGGCGGCTCTGGTCGCACTCAAGGCATCTTCTATACGATGCTTCAGCTCCTTTTGTTCGGTCTCAGTAGCCGCGCCCACCTGGATAACAGCTACGCCACCTACTAGTTTAGCAAGCCTTTCTTGAAGTTTTTCTTTGTCGTATTCGGATGTAGCTTCTTCCAGCTCCGCTTTAATTTGAGCAGCACGTTTCCTTATAGCCTCGCTGTCGCCTGCTCCTTCAACTATTGTGGTTTCCTCTTTCGTAACGCGCACCTTTTTGGCGTGACCAAGCATGGAAAGATCAGCGTTTTCAAGCTTAATTCCCAGCTCTTCGCTAATGACTTGACCACCAGTCACTATAGCGATATCCTGCAGCATGGCTTTCCTTCTATCGCCGAATCCGGGCGCCTTAACAGCACAAACTTGCAAGATTCCGCGCAATTTGTTGACCACCAAAGTCGCCAAAGCCTCGCCTTCTACGTCCTCAGAAATGATCAAAAGCGGTTTTCCGGTTTGAACGACCTTTTCCAATATGGGAAGCAGATCTTTTACATTGCTGATTTTTCCGTCATGAATCAGGATGTATGCATCTTCAAAGGAGGCCTCCATTCGCTCTGGATCGGTAATCATGTAGGGGCTGATATACCCTTTGTCGAATTGAAGCCCTTCGACCATCTCCAAAGTGGTACCCACGGACTGACTATCTTCAACCGTGATAACACCATCTTCTCCCACCTTGGACATCGCTTCAGCGATCAGTTCACCAATTCCTTTGTCATTGGCAGAAATAGCCGCCACCTGGGCGATCTTGGATCTATCCTTGACAGGTATTGCCATCTTCCTCAATTCATCTACAACTACGTCTACTGCCATTTCGATGCCCCTTCGCATCAACATGCCGTTGGCTCCAGCAGCAACGTTTTTCATGCCATGACGTATCATGGCTCTAGCAAGCACCGTGGCAGTTGTCGTTCCGTCACCAGCAATATCGTTGGTCTTTGAAGCTACCTCTTTTAAAAGCTGTGCTCCCATGTTTTCAAAGGGCTCTTCCAGTTCTATTTCCTTGGCGATGGTAACACCATCATTGGTAATCGTGGGGGAGCCAAATTTCTTCTCCAATACCACATTTCGCCCTTTGGGCCCCAATGTTATACCCACCGTGTCGGCAACTTTATTTATGCCTCGCTCTAATGCCCTGCGAGCTTCTTCCTCGAACTTCAGTATTTTCGGCATTATAAATTCCCTCCTTTATAGCTTCAGGTTGATCATCAGGCATTTTTCAGTTATTTCATAACCACAGCCAAGATATCACGTTCGCTCAAAATAAGGTATTCTTCGTCCTCTATCTTTACTTCTGTTCCGGCATACTTGCTAAAAATTACCCTTTCCCCGACTTTTACTTCAAGGGGCAACTTCTGACCATTCTCCAACACCCTGCCACTTCCTACCGCGACTACTTCTCCTTCTTGTGGTTTTTCCTTAGCTGTGTCTGGCAGTACTATTCCACCCTTGGTCTTTTCTTCTTGGGTTAGAACCTTAATAACTACTCGATCTCCTAGAGGCTTAAGCTGCATTTAACATCCCTCCTTGCTAAAATGAATGATAATCACGTTTATCGGTTTGTTAGCACTCACTGCCAATCAGTGCTAACAAACCGATAAATATATTAAGGTCCTCCCTCTATTTATTACAAGTAGAAATAAAGGCATTTATGCCAACTTACTGCTAAATAGAGGCAGATATGTCGTATTTTCTTTATTTTTCTGGGGTTTTCACGCCAAAGATTTGGAAGGATCGGGTACGAAGGACAGCGGCGACCTTTCTCCTCTCTTATAAGCATTGTAGCCAGCCGCGGCAATCATAGCGGCATTATCGGTACACAGCTCTATTGGCGGAAGATAGGCATGCCAAGACTTTTCTTTTATTTTTTCCCGAAGCCAAGTATTAGCAGCAACACCACCTGAGATAGCAACTTTGCTTATTCCAGTTATTTTTACAGCCAAATCCACCTTTCGTAGCAAAGCCTCGATAGCTGCGTGCTGGAAGGAGGCGCACACATCTTCCACCCTCAAATTCGGATTTCTCTTTAAAGCCCAAAGTACGGCTGTCTTTAAACCGCTGAAACTAAACTCGATGCTAGGGCTATTGGCCATTGGGACGGGCAACGGTATGGCAAAGGGATCTCCCTTTCCTGCCATTTTTTCTATCATCGGTCCTCCCGGATAACCCAAACCCAACAAACGTGCTACCTTATCGAAGGCTTCGCCCACCGCATCATCCCTGGTAGCCCCAAGCAACTTGTAATCTCCGAAGGATCTTACTAGGATAAGCTCTGTGTGACCTCCTGAAATTATTAATGTTATAAAAGGAGGCAATAAATCGTCATGCGCCAGATAATTTGAAAATATGTGGCCCTCCAAATGATTTACAGCTATTAAGGGAACCTCCCAAGCTTGAGCCAATGCCTTTGCGGCCGTAGTTCCAATTAGCAGCGAACCCATTAAGCCAGGGCCATCCGTGACGGCAATCAAATGTATCTCCCGTGGTGGATTTTTAATCTCGCATTCATCCAAGAGCTGAGAAAGCAAAGGTATAAGGTTTTCTAAATGTTTGCGCGAGGCAAGTTCGGGAACCACACCACCAAAGGTCTCGTGATCTTTTAACTGACTTGCAACCAAAAAACAGCGTAAATTCTTGTTATTTTCAAGCAACGCGACCGATGTATCGTCGCAACTTGTCTCAATGCCCAAGGTCAACATTTAACGTCACCTGCCACAACCATTACAAGAAGAACAACTTCCGCTGGCACAGGACTTTTTTCTCGGTGCTTCTCCCTCCAAATGAATTAATATTTTTCCTCTGCAGCTAGGACAGCTGTGGGCGAAAGTTGTACTTGTGAACTCGGCATCGCAACTGACACAACGATATTTATGCAAAAAGATCACCCTTTCTTGATTCGCTCAATTTCTAAATTTATCCAAGTCGATTCTAATTTCATTTCCTTCATAAATTATATTATATACCCCATCCGAAGACCTAGGAACCACAAAAGCAAGGTCACCAACCGCTCCGGAGGGTAAAGATCCTGTTGGTATTCGCGTGAGCTTTGTTAAAACCTCCTTTTCTGATAAATACATCCCGTTGACTGCTATTTTAAAAGGGTCAAAATCGAATGGTTTATAGGTTTCATATCGCAACACAAATAGTTCCTTACCCCGCGCTTGGGGGCTTCCAAAATGACCCAAGTGCCATTTGAGCCAATCTGGCGTCTTTCCAGAGGCTATAGACGCCTTAACGAGCAAGTCATCGACGTAAAGGAAATCAAATCTTGCCCTTGCCCCCAATACTAAATCTCCAAACTCTTGGCCCTCAAGGTACATTGTAGTGATCCGCTTTATCGCCAAGTCCTCAAATTCATCAGCGCAGAGTTCGCCAGCACCAAAGGTGATTATTGCGATAAATACGGACAATACAATCGTTATCATGAGAAAAAAAAGTTTCTTCAACTCCTTCCACCACCTTTTAGCTCCTCTATCTCTTCAGGAGTAAAAGTATACACTTTATTGCAAAAATGACACCTGACTTCTAAAACATCCCGTTCACTCTCTAGTTCGGGCATTGAAAGCAGCAACGCCTTGACGAGATTCCTTGAACATCTGCAACCAAACTCAAAAGAAGTACTTCCCAGCCATTTTTTACTCAGATCTTTAAATATTGTTTCAAGTATATCCTGCGAAGATCCTACCTGTTCTGCCAACCTGCTGATGGAGTCATATTTTTCTAATAATCTTTCGAGCATGCCAACAAAAGACTCATCGGCATCGGGCAATAGTTGCACCATTAAGCCTCCGGCCGACAGGACGCCCAGAGAGGGTTTCTGCAAAACTCCAAGCGCAATTGCCGTTGGAATCTGCTCAGACTTAGCATAGTAGCAAGCTATATCTTCGGCAATTTCACCTGAGACTAAAGGAACTTTGGAAATCAACGGTCTTTTTAGCCCAAGATCTTTTATCACTGTTAGATATCCGTTGCTGCCCACACCAGCACTCACGTTCCACTTGCCCTTTTCAGAAAGAGGAAGTTCAACCCACGGGTTTTTCACGTAACCTCTTACTTTTCCTCGATTTTCAGCGTCAGCCACTACTTCGCCTAAGGGGCCATCTCCTTCAACCTTTAAGGTAATTCTCGCTCTTTTTACCTTCTGATCGGCCACCATCATCATGGAGGCCATTACCAATCTTCCAAGAGCAGCTGTTGCCAGAAAAGACAAATTATGTACATCTTGGAGTAATTTCACCAATTGGGTTGCCTCTACCGCAATAGCCCTAGCATCTCCTGTTCCAAGTAGGCATCTGTGCACTGTTGCTTTATGCTCATCGTTTTGAGGCACTTTAATCTTCCCCTTTGATGGAGCGTATTATCCACTTCCACTCTTGTAATCTGCAAAACAAAGTTACAAAACCATAAACCGATACCCCTAAAACTCCGGCACCCATTAACCATAGCGCCTTCGCTATTGTACTCCCCCCAAAGGGATAGGGTAATAAAAATTTGTAGGCTATAGAAAACAAAACCAATAGACAGGCAGAAAGGGCCAACTTAGCGCACCACTTGGGATTAAATATCTTTAAGCTTTTTCCGGTTGCCTTCGCCAAATAGCTTATGCCTAAGAAAGCTCCGCTGGTAAAAGCACAAGCCACGCCGAGGGCTAAACCCCTGTACGACAACCACCTCATGGTAGAGGCACTTATCAAAAAGTTTACCACGACCGTGGAGGATGTGACGAGCATGGCACCCTTAGGCAAGCCGCAGGCATATATTGCCCTTAATGTAACGTTAGTCAACGCCATTCCCAGCAACCCAAGGGAATAAATGGCCAAGGACTGGCTAGTGGCCCTCCAAGCCCAATCGTCAAAGGCACCTCTATAAAATACACAATTAACCGCTTCGGGTGAAAATATCACTGCCATGATCGAGATGGGTAAGATTAAAAAGAAGGAAAACCGAAGCGAATCACGAAAGATCTCGATAAATTCATCTTTATTAGATGACACTTTAGAAAGTGTCGGCAATACCGCCTGCGATATGGCTATCACGAATAACCCCAAAGGGAGTTGAAGCAATCTGTCAGCGTAATTCAATACCGAGATAGAACCTGCCTCCAAAAAAGAACCCATCACCCTACTTATAATGGGATGCAATTGATTGAAGGAAAGGCCTACCACGTAAGGGAGAAAAAGGCGCATCATCGTCTTCAATTCATCGTCAGCGCGATTGATTTTAGTTGGATAAAGCACAAATCCCTTCCAGGCGCTCCATATCCACTGAACGCAAAATTGAGATACCCCACCCGCTAAGACTGCAACGGGAAGCGCTGAAATACCGAACTTTTCATAAAAGAAAAGGACAACCACGATAAACACCACATTGCTTACAGCTGGCGCTACAGCAGGCACAAAGAAAGAACCCAAGCTGTTAAGCACCCCCATGACGAGGGCAGAAAGAGAGATAATTAGCAAGAAGGGGAAAAGCCTTTTTGTAAAAGACACTGCCAGAGCAGCTTCCTCGCCCGAAAAGCCCGGAGCGATAAGCGAAACCAACTGAGGGGATAGTATGATACCAAGACAAACTACAAAGAAACCAATCGCTATCAAAAGTGTCAAAGCTTGCCGCCCCAATTCCTTTGCTCTTGTTTCTCCTTGCGTGCTTAAAGCTCGAGAAAAAACAGGGACAAAAGTAGCGGATAAAGCACCCTCCGCAAGGAGCTGCCTTGCCAAGTTGGCTAACGTGTATGCCACCAAAAAGGCGTCGAGTTGTCGCGTCGCACCAAAAAAGGCAGCTATAATTGTTTCGCGTATAAGCCCCAATATCCTGCTGGCAAAGGTGCCAATGGTCATCACCATCGAATGTCGTATAATGGTATCGATTGCTTTGGCCAATTATTTTCAATCCTCCCGCTTCTTGCTTTTTGGTTGTAAAAAACTACATCTGTTATTATAAGGTGATGTCAATGAATGTAAAAATTCACGTTTGGGGAGTCGGTAACAGCACCTTGGGTGACGACGGAGTCGGCATATTCGTCGCCAAGATGTTAAAAAGACTTTCGCCTCCTTATATTGAAGTTACAATATGTGAAAGTGTCCCCGAAAATTTTATTCTACCCTTGAGGAGAAAAAAGCCCCAAGAACTCGTTATCGTAGATGCAGCTTTAATGAATTTGCCGCCCGGAAGCATTAGAAGGATTCCTTTGGCACAATCCGAGGGCTTTATATTGACTCACGGCTTGCCCTTCTTGACACTGATAGAATCTCAAATAAAAAATTGCAATGTTACCATAATAGGCATACAACCGGAAACAAGAGGTTTCTCCACAAAACTTTCCACTTCTGTGCATGAAGCAGCAAGAAAACTTGTTAAAATTATCACGACATCAAGGTTGCGCGACATTCCACTGCTTACCAGCTAAATCGCTCTCCGAGATAATACTTCCTCGCGATTTCGCTTTCGGCCACCATATCAGGGTCCCCCTCCACCAAGATTTGTCCTTCGTGAATTATGCAAGCCCTATCGGTTATGGCCAAGGTCTCGCGCACGTTGTGATCGGTCAGTATTATGCCGTAACCTCTATGTCGCAAGCCTAACGTCATCTGCTGAATGTCGTAGACTGCTATGGGATCTATGCCGCTGAAGGGTTCATCCAGCATCAAAAAATCGGGCTCTATTGCCAAGGCCCTGGCAATCTCAACACGCCTTCTTTCTCCTCCGCTCAGAGAATGGCCTTTAACGTCCGAAATCTTCTGTAATCCAAACTCCGCCATTAAACGGGATGCTCTTTCTTCAACGTCTTCGCGTTTTAAATTTTGTTCCTCCAAAATCAAACGCAAGTTTTCCTCTACTGTTAAAGACCTAAACACCGAGGCTTCTTGGGGTAAATAGCCTAATCCCAACCTTGCTCGGTGATGCATTGGTAAGGATGTTATTTCCACATCATCAAGATAAACTTCCCCCGCATCAGGGTATAACAAGCCAACTATCATGTAAAAGGTGGTAGTTTTGCCAGCACCATTAGGGCCCAGTAGCCCTACTATCTCTCCTCTTCTAACTTGAAAGGTAACGTTTGAAACGACCTTTCTCTGTTTAAAGGATTTTTCTAATCCGACAACAGATAGCAGGTCTGCCATGTTAGCTTTCAATCCTCCTTGACTTCAATGACAACTTTAGGTCTCCCCAAAGCCTCGATATGTCTGTCATCTACGTAGTATATTAGGCTTTCGGCTTCTATGGTCCTTCCTTCTTGAACCGCTTTTGCATCACCTGTAACTTCAAGAACTCCCTTGCCACGAAGATAATGAGCTTGCTTTCCAGTGATATGAGTTCTTTCACCATCTGAGGGCTCGTGAATAACTACAACATTTCCAGTAGCCCACAATTCCTCTATTTGTTCCTCTGTTATCTTTCCACTAACTTCCTGGGCACTGACACGAAGATCGCGCCCCTTATCTTCAAATTGGCGCACTTTAATCGCTTTGAAACTCTCGCCTTGCCTGGTCACTTTTTCTGCTATAATTCTCATCTGTCCCATTCGCGCATTTACATTACCTACTGCGCTGTAGTAAACTATTTCTCCTTGCAGCCACTCAAGTTCATCGCTGCGGATTTCCTCGTCTTGACCTCTTATCAGATGACTCTTACCGAATGAATGAAACAAAGTGCCCCTTTCGTCCCGATCAATTTTTAACTCTACACAAGTCAAAGTTGCTTCTTGCGAAGGCCAAGAAACGACAACGTTATCCCAAAACCTAAACTGCTCCCCGTCTATAAACCCTTCCGCAAAGGGTGCATTTACAATTAGGTCCTCCTTCGTGACCTCAACACTTCCCCTCGCGGTCACCCTGCCAGCGTTGGGATCGTAGTACAGCTCGTCAGAATGCAGTATAACTTCGGTTATAGCACTCTCTTCTCCCCGACATGAATGTGGCAACAAAAGCAAAAGGCATGAAAAGATCAATAAGACACCGAGGAATTTTTTCCTATTCATTTTATTCCCCCTATGCTACAGTACGCTAAAAAGCTTTCGCCCTAGATGCTATTAATTCGGCTATCTGAACGGCGTTGAGCGCTGCGCCCTTCCTTAAATTATCCGAAACGACCCACATGGATAGGGCTCTTGACATTCCAAGATCGCTCCGCAGACGACATACATAAACTAGGTCGCTACCAGCGGCTTGCAGAGGAGTTATATACTTATTTTCAGCCATGACTATTATGCCAGGAGCCTCGGACAAAATTGCATTTGCTTCTTCAAGCGTAACTCGTTCTTCAAATTGAGCCACTATAGCCTCCGAGTGACCTCGCTTAACAGGCACTCTGACAGTAGTGCAGCTAACCTGTAACTTTTGATGATGTAAAATTTTTCTGGATTCATTTAACATCTTCCACTCTTCATCGGAAACACCCGACTCGTCCATTGCTCCAATATGAGGCAACACATTAAACCCTATGGGCAGGGGATAGACTTGCGGCTCAAAGGATTTGCCCTCCAAAATGGCGCGTGTGCACTCATCGAGCTCAACAAGAGCTTGCCTGCCCGTGCCAGATACCGATTGAAATGTAACCGCCGAAAAATACTCAAGGCAAAATCTTTTGTGAAGGGGAGCCAGGGCCACAACAGCCTGAATGGTGGCACAATTGGGATTTGCTATTATGCCGTTGTGACGCATAACGTCTCCTGGGTTCACCTCGGGAACGATAAGAGGAATTTCAGGATCTAACCTCCAAGCGGAACTATTATCTATTACTACTGCGCCTCTAGAAACCGCTACCTTGGCCCATCTTTTGGATACGCCTGCGCCGGCTGCAAATAATGCGATATCCACGCCTTTGAAGGCATCATCAGCAACCTCCCTCACTTCCACCTGAGCCCCGCTAAATTCAACGACCTTTCCGGCTGACTTACTGGAGGCTAAAGGAACGAAATCAGAAATTGGAAAGTTCCTTTCTTCCAAGACTTTAATTATCTCCTGTCCCACAAGGCCTGTTGCGCCCAATACTGCTACCTTCATGTCTACTTTTCTCCTTCCATGAAATGTCTATGTAAAGAAGATACAGCCTTATCTATCGAGGAGGAGGATATAACGCAGGTGATCGAATTTGAAGTAGAGGAAATCATGTCAATATTGATGCCTTCTCGCGAGAGAACCGAAAACATTTGAGCTGGTATATCAGGATATACCGACAGGCCAATTCCGACAACCGATACCCTCCCAATCTCCGAATCATAGGTAACACCCTGAGCATCAATTTCCTGCGCATAGTCGTTGCAAACCTCGATGGCCTCCCCAAGTAGCGCCTCTTTGACCAGAAAAGCTATATCATTGACGTCGCCTCGCATAACACTTTGTATTATCATCTCGACGCCAATTCCACGCTCTGCCAGTTTGCTAAACAGTCCAGCAGCTATCCCGGGAACATCGGGAACGCCCAACACGGCTATTTTAGCAATGTTTTTGTCATGGACGATAGCCTTAATAGTTAAACCCTCTTTAACTTCTCCGTGTTTTATGACTTCTTCCATGTTTGCTTCCTTCACCCATGTTCCCTCCCCATCTAATATACTTGAACTAACATAAATCGGCATCTTATATAATGAGGCAAACTCGATGCTCCTCGCCTGAAGCATCCTTGCTCCTAAAGCGGCCATCTCAATGCACTCTTCATAGGAAACACTAGACAATTTCTTGGCGTTAGAAACCAGCCTCGGATCGGCCGTATATATCCCCTTTACGTCAGTGTATATATGACAAAATTCTGCATTTAAAGCAACAGACAGCGCAACGGCTGACAGATCAGAACCACCTCTACCCAGGGTCATAAAATCTCCAAATTCATTAACTCCTTGAAAACCCGTAACTACGGCGGTGCCGCCTTCGCCAAGCCAGGAGGCAACCCTTTTGGGATTGACATTTACTATCCTTCCTTCGGTATGGTGGCCTCTTGCGATAAAACCAGCCTGAAAGCCGTTAAAGGACTTGGTCTTAATTCCTGTTTCTTCCATAGCCATGGCCAATAAAGCTGCGCTTTGTTGCTCGCCGATGACTAAAAGCTGGTCCATTTCCCTGCCATTAAACACGCTTGAGGTCTTTTGTGCAAGCTCAACCAAGTCATCGGTCATTTTGCCCATGGCCGAAACAACGACGGCCACATTGAACCCTTTATCCAAATAATCGCCCTTCACGCGCGCTGCAACGTTACGAATTCGCTCCACCGTGGCAAGGGAACTCCCGCCAAATTTCAACACTACGCAATGGTCGAACATCGATCCGCTTCCTCAAGCATTTTGGCTTCTGCCTCTTTTATTCTTGCGCCTTCCTGGTCAATATCTAAAACGAAGAAACGAGACCTCAGTCCTTTTTCAGTAAAAACCGAGCACATTTCTTTTGCCGTTCGCGTTGGATCACCCTTCACAAAGGCCAGCATACTCGGGCCAGATCCGCTTATTGCAACCCCTAAGCAACCTGGCACAGATTTTACGCGTTCCAATATCTCTTCCCCTCCGGGAAAGAGTTTAGCCCTGTAGGGTTGATGAAGTTTGTCTTCCATGGCCCACGGCAAGTTTTCTAATTTGCCGGTAACCCAAGAAGCCGCTAGCAATGCTGCCCGACTTAAGTTAAATATAGCATCTTGGAGCGAAACCTCTTGCGGAAGCGCTTCTCGAGCCTTTTTCGTATCCACAGTTACATCGGGTACGGCAACCACTATCTTTATCCTTTCTTTAAAATACGGTAGCTTTACATATTTTACTTCTTTTCCGTTCCAAGCGCTTATGACAAATCCGCCCATACAACAAGGAACAACGTTATCGGGATGACCCTCCAACTCCACCATCAAGGGAAGAAGTCTTTCTTTCGAGAGTTCAGGCTTTCCTACTGCCTTTGCCAACATTACTCCTCCGACTATAGCCGAAGCAGAACTTCCTAACCCTCTAGATAAGGGTATGGCATTGTAAGACCTTAGCCTCAATCCCACGGGAGGTATGCCAAAATTTGCTATAGCCGCCTCGAATGATTTGATGATCAAGTTATTCTCGCCTGCAGCTATGTCTTTTCCGCCCTCGCCAATCACTTCTATGTCATATGTATGGGGAGGCAGTAAATCAAGCACTTGGTAGCGATTGTACAAAGATAAAGCAACACCGAAGGAATCAAACCCTGAGCCTACATTAGCACTCGATGCTGGGACAATCACAGTCAACATGACAAAATCTCCTCCCTTAGCGTCTCGTATTCTGCAGCAACTTCATTCGGAGACAGAGCCATCCTATCAACTATCTCTGGATCCTTTAAGCCGCTGCCAGTTAATACCATTACAACTCTTGCATTCTTTGGCAAATTGTCTTGCTTGCTCAACTTGTACAAACCTGCAAGGGTAGCGCAAGAGGCCGGTTCGGCAAAAATACCCTCGCTGCTCGCCAAGTCTTTCTGAGCCATTAGTATTTCTTCGTCAGAAACAGCCAAAAACATCCCCTTGCTGCTTTTAACAGCAGCCATCGCCTTTTTAGCGTTTACGGGACTGCCAATTCGTATAGCAGTAGCCACGGTCTCGGGCTTTTCAAAGGGCCTCCCCACGACGAGCGGAGCAGCGCCTTGGGCCTGTATTCCGATCATCCTCGGGATGGAGGCGATGAGGCCAGCCCTCCTGTATTGAACGAAACCTGCCCAATAAGCCGAAATGTTGCCGGCATTCCCAACGGGCAATACGCACCAATCGGGAGCCCCAATCTCATCGCATACTTCCCATGCTCCACTCCTTTGTCCCCACAATCGATAGGGGTTAACGGAGTTCACTATATTTAGCCCTAAATCATTGGCAAGTTTGCGAGTCATACCAAGGGCAACGTCGAAGTTTCCATGAATAGCTAAGACGTTTGCCCCGTATATCAAAGCTTGGGCGAGTTTACCCTGTGCTACTTTGCCAGCAGGGAGAACGACGTGACATTTTATTTTTGCCTTGGCAGCATATGCTGCAGCCGAAGCAGATGTATTTCCTGTTGAAGCGCATATAATGCCAGAAGCTCCTGACTCGAGAGCTTTAGAAACAGCAAGCACCATGCCTCTGTCCTTAAAAGAACCCGTAGGGTTAAGCCCCTCACATTTAGCATAAAGCTCGACGCCAAGTTTCAGGCTCAAATTATCAAGAGGGATCAAAGGGGTATTGCCCTCTCCCAGCGATAAAATTGGGGTTTTTGAGGTCACCGGGAAATATTGAGCATATTTTTCCAATAAACAAACCATCAGCTTTCCACCTTCCACAAGGTTATCAAAAGCCCTCCTCAAGCCTCTTTTGGAGGCGAGAGGAGGGCTCCCGCGGTCCCACTCCACTTTCCGAAACAAATTCTTTCGGATCTCTTTCCGCTTTAAGGGGCGGACCCCGCTATCTTATCCAAAAAGCTTTGGCTTCGATAGCAGCTCAGGGGTGGTCTTCATCCATCCGCGAACAGGAACCTCACACCGAAAAGCTCCCTCTCTGGAGCTCGCTAAAATAAACTACTCTTCCCCGTCATCGCGCCATATTTGTCAACTTTAATGGTTCTTATAATACCTTTTCCGAGATATGTCAAGCAAAACTTCTCGCAATTGTCCCTACGATTAAGCAAGATCAAAAAATAAAACGGTTAAGGTCTTCTACTCTGCCGGTTCGAACATGTCCTTTCCGACTCCACATACGGGGCATACCCAATCATCGGGTAAATCTTCAAAAGCAGTTCCCGGCGAAATACCCGAATCGGGGTCACCCTCCGTCGGATCATAAACATAACCGCAAACCGTGCAAACGTATTCCATGACCTTCCCTCCTCCAATCATCTAAACTAAAGCTAGTAATGATTATAAACTAATCGTCGACCCAACACCATCGGAAAGGCATAAAAATTTTATCAACGACTCAACAATTGCCAGAGCTCCTCTTTTGTCATGAGATCACTTGCCCCCATACCGGTATCATCAAACTTTCCTACAATTGAATAAGCGATGCCTTGTTCTCTCAAGCGATTTTTCGCTACATCGATTTTCTCGGGCGGCAGGACTGCCAAAAGCACTCCCGAAGAAATGAGATGCAAGGGATCGAAGGCTAGAGCCTCGGAAACCTTTTCCGTAATGGAATGTATCGGAAAAGTATCAAAATCCAACCTGACCTTTAAGGAAGTCAGAGAAACAATCTCAGCTATCCCACCAACAACGCCTCCCTCGGTGGGGTCATGCATGAAGGAAGCAAGATCTCTTAGAAGCCTCGCCTCTGGTAGTATCGATAGCATAGAATCCCAACTTTTTACTTCAGCGATTTCTTCAGAAGATAAAACAGATGCGAGCAAATCCTCCCTATCATGGGCAAGTATAACCATTCCCTCGAGACCAACGTGCTTTGTCAAAAGTATTAGGTCACCAGGTCTGATCGAACTTGCTCTTAAAACCTTATGACCAATCCCAAGCATAGTACCTACTACTATGGGATAATTGTAACGATCGGAAAATTCCGTATGCCCTCCGATGATGGCGACCCCTAACTTCTTGGCTTCCTCATCGACCTCTTTCATCAGCGAAGCCACATCATCTAGCGCCATCGTGTTGGGCAATATTATGACCACTATCATATAAGCTGGATCGCCGCCTTTGGCCGCAATATCGTTGGCATTTACGTTGACCAACAAATTGCCGGTTCCCTTAACTGCTCCAACTATGGGATCGGATGTAGCAAGCAGAAAGGCACCTGCAGGCCACCCGATAACGGCTGCGTCCTCTCCTATCTGCGGTCCTATTAACACTTCATCTCTATGAAATCCTCTCAGCTCCTTGAGGAGCGGCTGTAGTAAAATCGGAGGAACCTTCCCCACCGGTATGGAAGCGTCATCCATCAATACACGTTCACCCCCTAATGCTATAAACACAACCGCAATAACGTTGCCTGTAAAGCGCGAGATCCTTGCTTTTTGCGACAGATTCAATAAATCCACCGCGTTTTCTCCAAACTCGATCTATCCAACTTAGACCTACATTGTTTGATAAGGTTTTTCCAATCGCGTTTATCAATTCAGGATCCTTATGTGGACTGACAGTAAGACTCGTGGCACAAGCCTCACAATCAAATGCGATCGCATGCTTCGTCGCTTCTTCAATTTGCAGGCGATAGCACAACATACACCTTTTTCCGCCCTCAGGTTCTTTCGCCAAATGTTTTGTCTCAAGAAACCAGCGATGGGGATCGTAGGCTGGTGCTAAAAGTTGAACTCCAAAATATTCAACCAGCTTCTTTACGGCTTGAAGACGCTTTTCGTACTCCAATTGAGGATGGATGTTATGGCCATAAAAAAAGCAAACTACAAAATTACCCTCAAAGAGCAAACGCTCAAGCGGTATAGTGCCATCGGGAGCACAACAAAGGTGCAGCAAAACTTTCATGTCATCTAACACCGCCATTCAAAGGAGCAATTGATGTCGCAAAAATTAGGTAGCCAGTGTGACCTATCATTCTATCCTCAGGTCTTATCCTGTCCGGATCGATTCTTAGTTTTCTGAGAAATATTTCCAAGACCTCAATGTCAACGAAATAATTTTCCTCCAAAGCGCGAAGGAATTTTTCTATCTGATTGAAAGTTGGAAGCAACGCTCCCATTCGGCGACCTAATGCAAGGGCGCTTCTGACCTGCAGCAAGTAGTTCCACGGATCAGGCAAATCTAAAAACACTGCATCAACGTCAGTTTCTTCAAAGCCTTGGGAAAGGTGTCTCACGTTAAATTCCACTCTATGCTCAACGCCCCACTTCCTACAATTACGGCGAGCAAGCTCAACAAATTCCTCGCGCGCATCGTAAGAATAAACGCAGCCTTCATCTCCAACGAAGTGAGCGAATGCCGTAGTTAAACTTCCCGACCCTGTGCCACATTCCACTACCCTTGCACCAGGTCCTATATCAAGTTGAAGTAATATAAAACCTGCTTCCTTCGGAAAAACTATCTGGGTTTTACGTTTAATCCTGCGCAGATATTCCCCCAAGGTCGGTTTCATGATGTAAAAAACGTTGCCGTTATGAGAGCAAACCCTACCGCCAAAACCGGCCTTCATGACCTCTTTGTGGAATACTATACCTAGTCGAGTTTCTAGCTTTCCCTCGCTCTCCAAAGAAACCAAAAAACTATCTTTTCTATTGGCCGAACGCAAAAAAACAAGCGTCCCCTCTTCTAACATCAATGTCACTCCTGTAAAATACAATGGACCAATGCTTTAGAGTCCAATCCCATCGCTTCAAATACTTCTTCAGAAGGTCCTGAATCGCCAAAGCGCCAAACTCCTAAGGGCTTTACCCTTCCCCTCAGGTCCAAACGTTGGAGCTTTGATATCATCTCCTGACCCAATCCCGTGCGGATATGATGATCTTCATAGGTAAAGATAGGTCCCATTTTAACAGCTTCCGTCACAACTTCATCGTCTAAGGCTAAGGGACAGGAAACTCCATAAACGCGCAAGGAAACGCCTTTTTCTTCCAGCAATTTTCTTGCCTGAAGGGCTCGGTAAACCATATGACCCATCGCAAACACGGAAGCATCGTAACCGTCTCTAATCATATCAATAGTTCCGTAATTAAAGACGTAATCCTCGTCATAAAAAGGGGTAACTCCGTCTTCTTTCGTCAAAACAGGAACTTTGCTCCTGCCCATGGCAACGCATACGTTGCCTTCCTGACATAGCGCCCATCTGGTGACTTTATCGGTTTGGTTGGGATCAATGGGTACGACCGATTTCCAGCCAAAAAGATTGCGAAGTAATCCGCAGTAATCTATGCACTGATGGGTCATGCCATCTTCTCCTACGTCTAAACCCACATGGGTCAAAAAAAGCTTGAGATTGGTCCTGTTGATATCGTTCAATCGTTGTTGGTTATATACTTCAGAAAGCCCAAACACACCAAAATCGGCCCAAACGCTCACTGCGCCCCCACAAGACGATGCACCTGCTACAGTAGCTGTGGCATGCTCCTGAATTCCAGTTTCTATAAACCAATCAGGACACTTCTTTGCAAATTCATCTACTCTAACTGAGGAAGCCAAATCACAATCAAAGACCAAAACGGGTACCGGCTTTCCGTAATTTAAGTCTCCAATGTTTGCCAAAGCTTTACCGAAAGCACTCCTGTTATCCATCTTAGCGGTTGGAGGGTAAACAAAAGGAGTACCTACTTCAATGGGCAAGGCTGTGGGACAAACAACCCTGCCCTTGGGCAGAGGACCTTTCCGCGCACTTAACACATCCTCTAACATCGATGGGTCTTCTCCCAGCTCTTCCATTGCTTTCACATATAGTTCTTTGCTCAGCGCCCTGCCATGAAAATCAGGAATGGCTTCCATGAAAGAGACCCCCTTGCCCATAGTGGTGTTACAAACCACCACGCTTGGTCTTTGGTCCTCGTATGCCTTTTTCAGAGCAGAGTAAATATTCGAAGGGTCATGCCCATCGCATTCATATACTTGCCAACCATCAACTTCCCACAGTTTTTTATATTGAACAGGCATGACCTCTTCAACGAAACCACTGATTTGAATATGATTAAAATCTATCAAGGCCGTGATGTTATCCAAGCCTTCTTTCACGGCGATTCTTCGCGCTTCGGACACTTGTCCTTTAGTCTGTTCGCCGTCTCCCATCAAAACAAATACGTGACCGTTGTTTTGTCTTTTCTTTTGCGCTAAGGCATAACCCACGCCTGCGGCTAATCCTTGTCCCAGATTTCCACTCGCCCAATCTATGCCACGCACGGAGCGCTCAACGTGACCCTGAAAAGGGCTCCCAACTCGCCTAAAATTTCCCAAAAGTTCTGTAGGGTCAAAGAATCCAAGATAGGCAAGTGTTGAGTAGGCAGCGGGCGCAGTATGACCATGGCTAATGACGATAAAGTCTCTATTTATGTCATCGGCGTTTTGTCTGCGCAAATCCGAAACGGCATAGGTCAGCAAATACATCTCGATGCTTGACATGGAACCTCCGGGATGTCCACTATTTGCTGCCGTGGTCATTGTCAGAATCCAACCTCGGCACGTTTTAGCAGCACGGCGGAAAGCCGCTAACTCCGCCTCATCCAATTCATCTTTAGGAAAATGAGTGAGGGAAAGAAGCAATTCTTTCATATGGCTACCTCCAACAGAAAAAAATTAAGAACAATAGACTTGAACATTTTATCCATAGACAAAACAGCAAGCTAAAGTTAACGCATACCTTATACCAGCAACCAAAGGCTATTGCAACCTCTTCATATCTCTTGCCTTGACGGGCGAAGGCTGGATAAATCAAGGCGGAAGTCGCATAACTTCCGCCTTTTGACAACCTATCGGGTTATGAGGAAGCAGCTTTTTATATGACTTCTTCTAGAGGCTTATACAAATCTTCCATGCCAAAGGCTTCTGCCACGGGTTTATAGGTAATAACGCCTTTATACATGTTTAATCCCTTCGAAAGCGCTGGATTTTCCCTGCAGGCACGCTCTACACCTTTATTGGCAATCTGTAGTCCGTATCGTATGGTATTGTTGCTGAGAGCAAAGGTGGCAGTTCTGGAATAAGCCCCAGGCATATTTGCGACACAGTAGTGAACCACGCCATCTACCACGAATACGGGATCAGAGTGAGTTGTTGGTTTCGAAGTTTCAGCACATCCACCTTGATCGATCGCCACGTCTACGATCACGGAACCTGGCTTCATTAGCTTCAAATGTTCTTTGCGAACCAGCTTTGGCGTTTTTGCACCAGGTATTAACACAGCACCTACTACTATATCTGCTTCTTTTAACTCTGCTTCCAAGGTATGACTATCGCTAAACAGAGGGAACACATTTGGAGGCATGATTTGAGTCAAATTTTCAAGAACCTTCGGACTTACATCAAGTATGGTCACCTTTGCACCAAGTCCGGCGCCAACTCTCGCGGCATTGCTTCCCACGCCACCGCCGCCAATTACCAATATATTGGCTGGAGCAACTCCCGGAACGCCCGTGGGAAGCAATCCCATACCCCCATGAGGCTTACCCAGGTAGTAAGCTCCCATCAAACAGGCCATGCGCCCAGCAATGGTGCTCATCGGTCTTAACAAAGGCAACGAGCC
Organism: Acetomicrobium mobile; assembly: GCF_937920065.1. Lineage (NCBI taxonomy): Bacteria > Thermotogati > Synergistota > Synergistia > Synergistales > Acetomicrobiaceae > Acetomicrobium > Acetomicrobium mobile. The sequence goes on along the minus strand of NZ_CALETC010000017.1, from coordinate 2,640 downwards.
ATCGGCTTCTTGAACCGTCTCGTAAGCTACAGCTATTATCTTTTTGTCCAGGCAGGTTTTAGTCAACGTCTCATCTGCAGCAAAGTGAAAATAAGTGTAAATTAACTGGTTCTCACGCATTAGATCGTATTCTTGGGGAAGCGGTTCTTTAACCTTTACGATCATGTCAGCAGTAGACCAAACCTCTTTAGCCGTGTCCAATATTTTAGCCCCGGCAGCCTTATATTCTTCGTCAGTGATTCCTGAGCCAGTACCGGCACCTTTTTCTACCACCACTTCATGTCCGGCATCAACATAGCTCCTCGCGGCTGCTGGAGTAAGCCCTACCCTGAACTCGTTATCTTTTACCTCTTTCGGACAACCTATCCTCATTTAAAAAATGCCTCCTTTTTTATTATTTGAGATAGATAAAACTATCACTTCAACATAGATTATACAATATATCCTCATAAATATACACGAGGAACTCGCGGTGTAAATAAATTAGGTATCTCGTAATTTATGGTTCCAAGCAAGCAAGCTATCTCCTCTGGCGTTATGCGCTCTTCTCCCTGACTTCCGAGGAGCACTACTTCGTCTTTCACATTTACGTCCGGTATGTGGGTAACGTTTACCATCATTTGGTCCATACAAATGCTTCCTACTATGGGAGCACGCACTCCCCTTACTAAAACGCTTGCCTTCATGGAAAGGTTGCGCGGATAGCCATCGTGATATCCTATGGGCAAAACGGCTATTCTTTCCTCCCCTCGAGTCATATAGCGCAATCCATAACCCACACCGCTTCCCAACGGCAATGTCCTCAGAACAGCCACTTCAGTCTTGATCTGAAATACAGGTTTTAGCTCGAAGGGCCTACTGCATGTTTCAGACGGCCACATTCCATATAATATCAACCCGGGCCTAACAGCATCCAAATGATAGTCTGGGGTATTGAGTGTCGCCGGACTGTTGCAAACGTGGCGCAACCTAGTTTTACTTCCATATTCCTCCAATATGTCCAGGGCTCTAGCAAATCTTTTAAACTGCCAATGCGTATAATCCAGGTTAGGCTCATCGGCCGTAGCAAAGTGAGTAAAAACTCCCTCAATATCGAGACAAGGCAAGCTTTTTAGTTCCGGCAATATTTTCGCCAATTCTTCGGGCAAAAAGCCAATTCTCCCCATGCCTGTGTCAATTTTTAGGTGAAGGCGTGCTAGTTTACCTTGTTTTTCTGCTGTCCGGCTTGCTGTATGCGCAAAGGACATATCGGTCAATGCTGCAGCTATATCATATCTGACATAATATTCTGCAGCTTCATGGGGTGAGGGACCAAGGACAAGCACGGGTTCTTGGATGCCTGCTTCCCGTAAACTTACGGCCTCATCGGGTGTAGCGACGGCAAGCCTCTGACAACCAGCTTCCACTAAAGCCTTTGAGATCCTGGCAATTCCCATGCCATAACCATTCGCCTTTACCACCGATATTACTTGTGCTTTTGGTCCGACGAAATTCCTTATGTTAATAAAGTTATATTGTAAATTTTTCAGGTTAACTTCATACCTCGTAGGTCTTAAATCCAACCAAAACACCCCCTAAGAAAGAAAAAAGGAAGCCGTTAGGCCTCCTTTTCTTGTATTGGCGCCTATGTCAGCTCACCACGAGCTCGTCTGGCATCAAAATCTCTCACTAACCGCCGCACCTCACCAGACACCCACCATAAAGCTATCAGGTTAGGTATAGCCATCAGGCCGTTTAAAGTATCGGCAAAATCCCAAATGTTCCGTAAAAACTCACTTCCACCCCAAGCGCCAAGAACTATACAGATGATCCAAAGAGCCTTGTAGTAGGGAATCACCTTCACTCCCAATATATAAGTCGCTCCTGTTTCTCCGTACCAGTACCATGCAAGCACCGTCGAATAGGCAAAAAGGGCAAGAGAAACTGCCAAAAACATCGCGCCTGTGCGGCCCCAAACGGTACTAAAGGCGGTTAGAGTTAATTGAGCTCCTGTAAGTTCAGGATAACCAGTGAGAGTACCCGTGGCAATGATGCTTATAACGGTAATTGTGCATATAATTATGGTATCCAAAAATACCTCGAAAATGCCCATGGTGCCTTGACGCACGGGATGATCCGTTATGGCTGTGCAATGAACCATCGGGGCCGACCCAAGGCCAGCTTCGTTTGAAAAGATGCCTCGGGCGGTGCCCTTTACCAGCGCTTGCCTGAGTGTCCACCCGGCCACAGCTCCTGGCATTGCCATAGGATCATGGAAGGCATAATAAAATGCTGCACCAAAAGCAGCCGGCAATTTATCCATGTTCATTAAAAACAATACCAGACCACCAATAGTATACAACACGGACATGAAAGGGATTAGAATGGTGGTAGCATTGGCTATACTTTTTAGGCCACCGATTACGACCAGGGCCGTTAGAAAAGCCAGCGCTATTCCAGTATATATATGAGGGACGCCAAAACCCAAATTTACTGCTTCTGCAGTAGAATTGGCTTGGGTCATATTGCCAATTCCGAAGGCTGCCAGTGCCGCAAAGAGGGCAAAAAGCCAGGCCAACCACTTTTGTCCCGTGGCCGCCCTTAATACGTACATAGACCCTCCGCGCCAGTTACCTGCTTCGTCTTTTTCCCTAAAACGGG
>NZ_CALETC010000016.1:0-1622 GCF_937920065.1 Acetomicrobium mobile | reverse complement strand
TTTTTACCTTTTGAGCCTTCAAATCGCTGACGGCTTTGGCTGCGTCTTCCTTGATCTCGTCTGCGATTACGATGCAGCCTTTGTAGTCGTTGTCAACTGCGACGTGCACGACCGTTGCAGCATCGTCGGGGTCTTCGACGGTTATGCCAAGCATCTGCATGAGCCTGGCGTTACCCGCTGCGACGAAGCGGCCGTCAACGGTAGCAATGACGCCCTGCCCAGGGATTTCTTTGACCTTTGAAATGAGTGCGGCGTCGATTTCTTTGCCATAGGCCCGCCTGATCGAAAGGGAAATGGGATGGTTTGAAAAGCTTTCGGCGCAGGCGGCGAACTTTAAAATTTCTTCATTATTATATTGGTTTTTTGAGACGACCTCTTGTACCTCGAAAACGCCCTTGGTGAGCGTGCCCGTCTTGTCAAAGACGGCGACTTCCGTGTCGGCCAGAGCCTCCAAGTAGTTGCTTCCCTTCACGAGGATGCCCCTTCTTGCTGCGGCGCCAAGCCCTCCAAAGAAGCTCATAGGTATGGAGATCACCAGCGCGCAGGGGCAGGAAATTACGAGGAAAACAAGCGCCCTGTAAATCCAATCGCCAAAGGCAGCTCCTTTAAGCGCCAATGGCGGAATGACGGCTATGAATGCCGATGTTCCAACAATGGCCGGCGTGTAGTAGCGGGCAAACTTGGTGATGAAGTTCTCAGATTTTGACTTCTTGGCGGCGGCGTTTTCGACAAGGTCTAAAATTTTGCTTGCCGTCGATTCACTGGCGCTTTTTGTGACGCGTGCGACTAGCAGGCCGTTTAAATTAATGGTCCCGCTTGGCATCTCGTCGCCTTCACGTACTCTTTCGGGCATAGATTCGCCCGTCAAGGGCGAGGTATCAAGCGTTGAGCTGCCATCTATAACCACGCAATCTAAGGGAACCTTCTCGCCTGGTTTTATGACGATGACATCACCGACGCTCACTAAGTCAGGGTCCACGCGTTCTATGTTTTCGCCGCGTTTCAAGTTTGCATAATCGGGGCGTATATTCATGAGCTCGGCGATGGACCTTCGCGACTTCTCCACCGCCCTGCTTTCAAAGAGCATGCCGATCTTGTAAAACAACATCACGGCGACGGCTTCGCTGTAATGCCCAATGCAAAAGGCGCCGATAGTGGCAACGCTCATCAGGAAGTTTTCGTCGAAAATTTGTCTGCGCGAGACGTTTCGTACCGCCCTCAAAATCACGTCGCTGCCGGTTACCGCGTAGGCAGCCAAAAAAAGCAACAGCCGGGCTGCGTTTTCGGCCTCGAATAATAGGGCAAAAAGGAAAAGCCCCAAACCTATAGCTATCTCGGCGATCCTCTTTTGGCGCGGCGCAATACGCATCGTTAAGCCTTCTTTACCACCACGTCCGGCTCGTATCTTGCAACGATGCCTTGTGCTGCCTTGACGATCTCGTCAAACATGACATCGTCGCCATCGATAACCATCTTGGCTGTCATGAAATTAACGGACGCGAAGTTAACGCCCCTCAGGGCCTTGACTTCCCTTTCTATCTTCTCAGCGCAGTTTGCGCAGTTTAGCCCCTCCAACTTAAATGCCCTTTTCATACCAGCGCCTCCTTTGTGCTTGGCTTTAC
>NZ_CALETC010000015.1:0-1840 GCF_937920065.1 Acetomicrobium mobile | reverse complement strand
GCGTATATATAGGCAACTGATGGAACTAGTTCGCATTCCGAGCGTCACGGGGTCAGAAGATGAAATCGAAATCGCCAGGTTTATATATGAAAGCCTTGCCAAAGAAAACTACTTCAAAGAACATCCGAGTCACCTAACTTTGGTACCGGGTCCTGACGGAAAGCGCATTTCAGTGGTTGCCATGGTTCGGTCTACCGCCGACGTATCAGATACAGTTCTTTTCATCGGTCATTTCGACGTCGTGGGAGCGGAAGTCTACGGAGAGTTGGCTAATAAAGCCTTTGACCCTGAGGCTTTAGAGCGATCCCTTCGTTGTCGCCCGATGGACCAACAGGCCAAAGAAGACCTTGAAAGCGGCAATTGGATCTTCGGACGGGGCGTCATGGACATGAAGTGCGGCGTGGCCATAGAGCTCGATTTGCTAAAGGAGTTTGCTCGTGATCCTTCGCTTTTCGACGTCAACGTCGTCGTTGCCCTGGTGTTTGACGAGGAAGGCTCAAGCCAGGGAATGCTTTCTGTCCTGCCTTTCCTGGTTCAGTTAGCCGAACGCGAAGAGTTGCGCTATATTGGTGCTGTCAACACAGAGCCCACCGATGCCGGCCTTCCCGGAGCACCGGGGCCGGGGTATTTTTTAAGTACCATGGGGAAAGCCCTTGTCATGGTCTACGTGGTAGGCGAGGAAGCTCATGGCGGGAGTTACTACAGAGGACTTAGCGCTGCGCTTGTGCAGGACTTCATCAATTTGGAGCTTGAAGCGCACCCCGAGCTGCGGGATTCTTTCGCAAATAGCGTTACCATACCACCCTTCGTATTGTACTGTGAATGCCGACGTAAGGAAAGCTACTCAATCACCATCCCTCATATGAGCATGGCTTACTACAACGTCTTTACCGTAAGTCGATCGCCCAGTGATGTCCTTAAGATGTTTAAGGAAGCCGCAAGCAAGGGAGCAAAGAAAGCTCTTGAGTACCTCGGAGCTTCGTACAAGGCAATGAAAAACTTCGGGTACACGGGAGCTGCTAAAAGGTACGATGAGGTTTGCATACTAAGCTACGAAGAGCTTCGAAGGCAGGCGTCACGCAATTACCCCGGCGACTTCGAAATAGCGGAACGCGAGATGATCTCAAATCTTAAATCTCCTGATAAGGACCTGCGAGAGCAAGGAATAAATCTCGCAGAATGGATGATCCCCTGGCGAGATCAGCAGGGGCCTGTGGTCATCGTAGGTTTTCTTCCACCCTTCATGCCTCATCGGTCAAGTTACGGCCGAAGTGAGGCCGAGGTGCACTTTCGTCGGGCGGTGGAATCTACGGTATCTTACGCCGAAACGACCTTTGGCAGGGACCTTCAGGAATGTCCCGCCTTCGGCGGGTTGTGCGACTTAAGCTACATCGGTTGCCAAGTCAACGAAGGCGAAAGACAAGTCTTAGAAAACAACATCCCTGGATGGGGGATGCTTTACAGCTTGCCCTTTGAGTCAATGGGAAGGCTTAACATGCCGATCATCAACCTGGGCCCGTTGGGAAGGGGAGCTCATACTTGGGTCGAAAGGCTGGAGCGAGACTATGCCCTGCGGGAGCTTCCGCAGCTGCTGCGACATTTCGTGCGGTCTCTTGCGGTGCAGTCTGGTGGGGATTAGCATTATCAGTTCGTTTTATTGCAAATTAAGCAGGTTATATGAATGTTTTTAGCGCTAGATTTGCTTAATATTTGTAAATTCTTCATAAGTTAATCCGATATCTTTAAAGTTACGTATGATATCATCTGTAAATTTTAGGATGACATCTTTCTAAAGTAATTAGAAAGGTGTCATCGCCCTCTGATAGAATAAAGTTGTCAC
>NZ_CALETC010000014.1:0-2717 GCF_937920065.1 Acetomicrobium mobile | reverse complement strand
GCCGATCCCGTTAGAGGTTCCCTTTACAACGAGAATGGGCTGGATTTAGATAGCGTATTGAAGGAAATGGCTCTAAAGGGATCTTTAAAAAATAGGCCTGAGTTTACTGATAAAGGTACTTTAGAGCTCATAGAAATGGCTAAAGCAGATATCGTGGCAGAAGCTACGATTACCAATTTTGAAACGGGAGAACCGGGTTTATCGCACATGCGAAAGGCCTTGTCCATTGGCTCTCACGTCGTGACATCGAACAAAGGTCCCATTGCGCTGGCATTGGAAGAACTTGAAAGTATTGCCAAAGAAAATCGCGTTTGTTTGAGATATGAAGGGGTAGTACTTTCGGGTACACCTTGCATAAACATGGTCTTAGAGTGCATGAGTGGGTGCGATATAAAATCCGTTGCAGGAATTGTAAATGGCACGACTAATTTTATCTTGAGCAAAATGGAAGAGGGATACGATTATCCTGAAGCCTTAGTAGAAGCCCAAAAACTTGGGTATGCCGAGACTGACCCTACTTCCGATGTGGAGGGATGGGATTCTGCGATAAAAGCAGCAATAATGGCTAATGTTTTTTTCGGAGCAAAAATTAAGGTGACTGGCGTTGCAAGACAAGGCATAACCAAAATAACGAAAGAAGACATCGTTGAAGCCAATAAAGAGGGAAAAAGAATTAAATTAATCGCTGAAGTTAGAAAAGAAGGCAACGGCGTTTATGCAAGCGTATCTCCTGTTGCCGTTCCCAAATCGCATGTTTTGGGGTCTGTAATGGGACCAATAAACGCCGTAACTTTTGCGACGGATCATTTGGGGGAGGTCACCATAATTGGTCCCGGGGCCGGAAGGATAGAGACTGGCCAAGCGCTCTTGTCTGATATTTTGGCAATACACAGGTGTTATGTCTGCAAGTAGTATTCATCGTCGAACAGGAGTTCTACTTACATCCTAAAACTAAGCATTTTTACCGGTGGGGGTATACTGAAGAATACCGAGGTCTTAAACCAAAATCTTGCTATTATACAGATGAATAACTTACATCAACCGTTAGCGGAGGTGGTAGGTCATGAAAAGACCTTGGGTTTCTGTGTTGATTGCGTTGTTAGTGGTATTGATCGGAAGTTCAGCCTTTGCCTTCTATGGTCTGGCGCCTAGACATATGTGGGACGGATGGAGCCCCGGTCCTGCACATATGTGGGGAGGTTACGGCTGGTATGAAGACGAAGATTCAGGTCCGCAGCGTGGGTTTAAGAGATTGCCTTATAAATACGAGGTCCCAACAGAGATTGCTCAAAAGATGCGTGAGCTCGAGCGCGCGAAGCTGGACTTAAGGTACCTGTTCTTGGAAGATGAGATAGACAAAGAAAAGGCAAAGCAAATTCATGAAAAAATACTCTCGCTAAGGACTGAGATCTCCAGGTGGCAATTTGAACAATGGTTAACAAATGCCCAAAGATGGCAGCAGGAAAAGTCCCCCAATAAACAATAATAAAAATAAAAGATATTTTAATGCTCCTGCGCCACTTGGATAATCTTTCAATCTGGGTTACTATATAATTGTAAAAATTACAAGGGGGCGTTTGAATGAAGAAGGCGTTGCTAGCTTTTAAAAATAAGTTCGACGTGCCCGATGGGTTGGCGTTCAAAAGTGTTAGCGGCGCCTTAGAAAATTTGAAAGCAAACACGTTTGTGTGTGGAGAGGGTTGGCGATGTCCTGCCCTCTCCAATTTTTTACAGTAAAGGAGGGGCCTGGAAGTGGAGAATTTAACGCTCAAAGAGAAAATGGGGGTAAACGAGGTCAAGATAGCGGGGTATTTGCATTTCTTAAGCGGTGAATCAATTAAGGAAAACAGGTGCGGCAGGTATTTTCAGTGCTCCCTAAGAAGGGATTTCATTGACATTAATGGCGAGCCCAGACACGACTACCTGCTTCTTCGCACATATGACCCTGAAATAGGAGAAACTTTATGCTCGCTTGAGAATGGTGCACCTATTTATGTTGAGGGCGAGGCTCGTTCTTCCTTGGGAAGCGGGAAGATGTACATATTGGTAAAAAGCGTGACGCCTCTTTCTTAAGAAAGACTTGGCGAAGGGCAAGCTTGAATTATTGAAAAGCTTGCCTTAAAATAGTATTGTAAATTAGGTATATCTAACAATGTTTATATCGCCTATAATAAAAGACGTTTAGTATGAAACGTGAAATTGGAGATGAGCTGCATGACGCCGACTGAGGAAAAAAGAAGCTTTCGCGTAACGGGCATGACCTGTGCGACATGCGCGATGATAGTTGAAAAGGCTTTGAAGAAAGTAGATGGCGTGAAATTTGCTGCCGTTAACTTGGCCACGGAGACTGCCTTCGTGGTTTTGGAAAAAGACGTTCCTCAAAAAGTTTTAGAAGAGGCTGTAAAAAAGGTTGGTTACGGCGTAACTTATGAGCCTCAAGAAGACCTTGAGGCTCGTCGCTACTTAGCTTCGAAACGCAACGTCATTCTGGCTTGGTCGGTAACAGCGCCTCTAATGGCGTTAATGTTTTTGCACATGGCCGGTTATCACATTCCGTGGTTTTTTCACATCGAAGTGGCAGCCTCTGCTCTGGTCATTTTCGTGGCGGGCGGGCAAACGATCAAAGGAGCATGGATTGCCTTGACTCATTTTCATGCCAATATGGATGTGCTCGTTTTTTTGGGCTCCGTGATGTCCTTTATAACTGCCCTTCTGGC
>NZ_CALETC010000013.1:0-3321 GCF_937920065.1 Acetomicrobium mobile | reverse complement strand
CCATGCCGAGCTTCGTGTATCTAATACCGGCCATGATGCTCTTTGGCCTTGGCAAGGTGCCTGCGGTTTTGGCCACCTTGATATATTCGTTACCACCTGTAATAAGGCTGACGAATATGGGTTTAAGGCAAGTGCCTAAAAACATAGAGGAGGCCGCTTTGGCTTATGGTGCAACGAAGTGGCAACTGCTCAAGGAAGTAAGGATTCCGCTGGCAATGCCTTCCATTCTTACCGGTGTCAATCAAACTACAATGATGGCTTTAGCTATGGTTGTCGTTGCCTCGATGATCGGGGCCAGGGGACTAGGCCAGGAGGTGTTGCTCTCCATAAATCGAATAGATATAGGCAGAGGATTTGAAGCGGGGTTGTCAGTTGTTGTGATGGCTATAGTTATCGATAGGGTGACTCAGTCCATAGCTAAGAAATGGGAGCCGCCCAGGTAAGGATAATCGGAAAACTATTATTTAAAAGCTTCTTCCTTTGAAAATTATCCCATGCTAAAATATAAAACTAGCGGGATTTTCGTATGATATAGACGATTGCACAATAAAGCCATAGTGGAGGTAAAAAACATAGCATGAGCTTTGTCGTCGATGTAAAGAGGGGAAATAGGCTGGTTTTTGAGCGACCTGTAAAGGGGCAGGATGTGCTTGTTGCTTGTGGCAAGGGGCACGAGTCCAATATAGTGGCTTGGAGAGTAAATCGCTACCTACGCCCTTTGGATTGGGTCGTGGATGACGATAGTTGCATAGAGTTTGTGGACACCTCAAGCTTTGAGGGGATGGAAGTATACAGAAGAAGCCTCAGTTTTTTGCTGGTTCTTGCCTGTATGAACACTTTGTCGGAAGACGTATTCATCAGGCACTCGATTAGCGACGGCTATTACTGCGAGCTGGAATCCGGTCCAGTCACGGAGAAAAAGTTAGATGCTGTAAAACGTGAATTGGATAGACTGGTTAAAGCCGACATTCCCATAAAACGAGAGGTAATATCGGGCGACAAAGCCAAGAGAATATTTACCCGTCAAGGAAATATGGATAAGGCCAACTTGTTGATGTGGGCAGCTGTCGATCCTATAGAGGTTTATAGAAGCGATAATACCTACGGTTATTTTTACGCGCCCCTTGCGCCGTCTACAGGTTATATGAAAACCTATGACCTCATACCATACGACCATGGCATGGTATTGAGGTTTCCGACAGTTGCCTACCCTCAGGGGCTTCCGCCCTTTATGCCCTCTAAGCGTTTGGCAGAAGTTTTTACTGTATATGCAAGATGGCTTGATATCTTAGGAATAAATACCATGGAAAACCTTCACGCCTTGGTTTCAAGGGGTGAATCCAATGATGTAATACAAATATCGGAAGCGTTGCATTCTCAGTGGTTGTCGAAATTGGCTAAAAATATTGCGGAAAATGACAATATAAGGTTGATCTGTATCGCCGGACCTTCGGCTTCAGGCAAGACCACATCTGCTCATCGGTTGCGCATTCAACTTCAGGTGTTTGGTAAGCGGGTGTTTATAATTTCCCTGGACGATTATTTTGTTGAGAGAGAAAAAACACCTAAGGATGAAAAGGGCAATTATGATCTCGAAGCTATCGAAGCCCTTGACTTGGATTTGATAAACGAAAGCTTAGTTAAGCTCTTCGATGGCGAAGAAGTCGAAATCCCTAAATTTAACTTTTTCACGGGCAAAAGAGAAAGTGGAAGACGAACGCGTATTAAAGATGGTGACATCATAGTTATTGAGGGGATTCACGGCTTGAATGAAATGGTCACTAAAAGCATCCCTGAGTACAATAAGTGGAGGATATACGTTTCCCCCTTAACGGGGATTAATCTTGATCGCCACAATAGGACAAGTACGACAGATAACAGACTTATAAGGCGATTGGTCAGGGATTATCGGACAAGGGGCAAGAGTCCCGAAGTGACCTTAATCCAATGGCCATCGGTGATAAGGGGAGCACAAAAACATATATTTCCCTATCAAGAGAGAGCTCATGTTATGTTCAATTCCGCTACCGTATATGAACTTGCCGTATTGAAAGGTTATGCCGAACCTTTACTTAGAAATATTCATGAGGATTCGCCCATGTTCGGCGAAGCGCAAAGATTGTTGACCTTTTTGCATTATGTACCCTTCATGCCTGCCGATGGCGTTCCTAATAATTCGATAATACGGGAGTTCATCGGAGGAAGCTGTTTTGAGACGATTTAATAAAAATCCAATTATGTTAATAAAATGCATAATAATGCAGTATAAAAAATAAAGATAACTTATTGTTTATTATTAAAACGCTCATAATATGTATTATATCATAACTGTTTGATAATAATCAACTTTTAGAATATACACTTAAGGGTTAAATGTATATAGAAACCAATCAAAATTTTATATATAACTCAAAAAGTCTTGAAATGTTGTTACCACCGGCATATAATTGACCCAGCATCAACGGATTGAAAATGACTCACTCCCTAGTTAATAATCCCTCTTGAGATGACTTCAGATCGGAGGGAAATAAATGCTAAGGAGTGAGTCGGTCATCATGATACATGAGTTAAGGGCAAAGGAAGTGGGCAAAAGGTTTTTGCAAGGAAAGGGGGATAGATTTTACGCGCTCAAGGCCATACAGGAAGAACGGCTCGCCCTACGTGGAAAGCAAGAACTGGTCCATGATGAGGGCATATACGGGCTGGAGGAGGTACGACACGGATGAAGGGCTGGAAGCTCTCGATTCATTGCTCAGGCTCGTAGCCATGAGGCATAATTTGTTCATGCCACAGATGAAGCTCGCTACGAGAAAAAGGGAGGGTGGGAAAGTCTTTAAGACCTACGATATGGATACGCCATTAAACAGGGTCTTAGAAAGTCCGACAGTGGATGAAGCGACGAAAGAAAAGCTGCTGGTAACTAGGAACTCTACAGACATTGTATGGCTATCCAGGGAAATAGTTCGATCTTCAGAAAGACTATCCCACGTCTATGAGAACAAGATTAGAAGGCTTAACAATGATGATTAAGTGTAGTATGGTTTCAGAGAGATTTTATTACGAGTAAAAACGCCCCTTTTAGGCTCTATTTCAAATAAGGCACCGGCTTTGCGTCGACGAATAAAAGGTTCCTGAAAATGGTCTAAAATGATCTAGCAAATAACATAAGGCGCATTTAAGCTAGTGGCGTTCAAAAAGTGACGCCGGATCGACGGCATTTCCTAAAAGATAAAGCCCAAAGTGTAGATGTGGGCCCGTCGCCCTCTCGGTCTGTCCGGAAAGAGCAATAACTTCTCCTTTTTGTACAAATTGGCCTTCCTT
>NZ_CALETC010000012.1:0-2919 GCF_937920065.1 Acetomicrobium mobile | reverse complement strand
GTACGGCTTTGGCGAGGCCGTTGCCATGTTTCCCTACAGCGCCAGGCCCGTAAAGGATTGGAACAGCCAATATTTCCTTTCCCTGGGTCGCATGCTTCTTAAAGAAGGCTTCAGGGTGCTTTTGTTCGGCGGTCCCGGGGATTTCGATAAATTAAGGAACCTGGCCGATCTCATGGGCAAGGGAGCTTATGTCCCATATCTTCTCACGGATCTTTCGATAGACCGTGAAATGTATCTTTCCATGGCTTTGCTTAAAAAGGCTGCTTTGACCGTATCGGTGGATTCGGGCGGGGCACATTTGTCCGCCGCCTTGGGCACGAAGACATTGGTGATCAGCTTGCTGTCGCGCGTCGATAAGTTCATGCCTGTGGGGAGGCAGGTTTGGAGCATTTATCCCAAAATAGATTGCTCGCCCTGTCCCGACAGAAACATGAAGGCCTGCGGGCAAGAGCGTTGGTGCGCAAAGGGGATTACGCCCCGGATTTTATACGAGGCCGCAACCTTGTTGCTTTCAGGCGAGGAGGCAGAGCAATGAAAAAGATCCTTCAGGCCATTGACGCGGGAGGCTGGGGTGGCGCCGAAAAGGTAGTTGTGATGATATCAAACGAGCTTGCCGGCATGGGTCACGACGTGGAAGTCTGGGTCAGAAGGGGCTCCCTCTTGGTGGAGCATTTGTCTTCCGAGGTCAAAGTCAGGGTCATGCCCTTTATCAACGACTACGAGCCCTTTACGCCCCTTCTTTTTGCAAGGGCTCTTAAGACCTTTGACGTAGTCCACGTGCACCTGGGCCGTGCAGCGCTTTTAAGCGGCTATGCGGCGAAGTTTCTGCCCGAAGAGCTTAGAAGAAAGCTTTTTTGCCATATGCATCTCTACCACAAGCCCAAGCATTACAAAGGCCAAGGGCAGATAATTTGCGTCTCGAAGGCCGTGGAAGATTACGTTAAAAAGGCCATGCCCTGGGTGAAGCGGACCTGGGTGGTCTATAACGGCATAGACATGAGCGGTGCCCCTTTGGCCGAGCCTCTAATCCCCAAAAAACGGGACGTCTTTAGGATAGGGCTTCTTGCCTCCTTTAAGGCCGAGAAGGGCCATAGAGACCTCATAAAGGCCTTTGGCGGGCTTAGTAGGCGTTTGCCCGTCGAGCTTCTGCTTGGAGGAGAAGGCCCCCTACTTTTTGAGGCAAAAAAATTGGCTTCGGATTTGGGCGTGGAAGATAAAGTAAATTTCCTTGGAGCCGTTCCTCCCGAAAAGGCCTTTTCCTTCTGGAAGTCCTTGGACGTCGCGTGCGTTCCGTCTTACGCAGAGGGTTTCCCCCTGACTTTGATTGAAGCCATGTCCTGCGGTCTGCCGGTAGTGGGCTACGCCGAGCCGGGCATCGTAGAGGCAATGGGAAACGAAGGGCTCCTCCTTCCCGTGGGAGATGTTGGAGCTTTGGCTGCTGCGCTTGAGAGGGTAATCGCAGACGAAAGCCTGAGGAGGCAGCTTTCGTCTTTGAGCCTCAAAAGAAGCGGGCTTTTTTCGGCAAAAAGCATGGCCGAAAACCTGCTGAAGGCGTACGAGTTGGCCCTTTATGTTTGATCCTGGATGCGTCTGGCCCTTGTTTTTTTCTCGTATCTTTTGCGCGTTAAATTTATAAAGGCATCCGGGAGATGCATCGCCAGGAATAGCTTAAAGTACAGGTCGGTCCTCTTCATAAAAAGCATCAGGTTACAGCCGTCCGCCAGCTTGCTTCGCAGGCTTTGAGCAAAGGCCATTGCCCTAAACCGCTCTTTGCCGTAGACCAGCACGACCTTTTGCAGATATGCTACGTAAGCGCTTGGGATGACGAGGGATGTTAATGCCCTGTATGCCTTTGTGTCGGTCTTTCCTCTTTTTTCCATGAAGGCCTTGCATCTTAGGTAGGCCGTCAGCTCGTGTAGGTTTGCCTCTATTTTGAGGTCTTGAAAGGAATGGCTTGTCGAGCCGGGATGTTGGCGCCAGAAGGCCAGGCTTTCTTTCACGCAGGCGACGCTTTCGGCTGTGGCCAGGGCCTTTATGAAGAACTCGTTGTCTTCCGCACATATGCAGTGTGGGGTATAGCGTATGCCGTTTGCAAGAAGAAAGTCTCTCCTGTACAGGACGGTTCCTCCCCATATCGATACCTTGCCGACCAGGTAGTCATATAACACATCTATCCCCTTTGCAGGGTTGGCTTTCGGGTAGCTGTGTTTATCGTCGTATCTGCCTATCGGCTTTCCCTCTTCGTCTATGAAGTCGTGCCCGCAAAAGGCCATTTCGGAGTCGTGCCTTTCCATCTCTTCGATTAACTTTAAAAAGCAGCAGGGATCGAACAGGTCGTCTTGGTCGCAGAAGGCGACATATTTCCCATCTGCCTCAGAAAAGCCCCTGTTTCTTGCCACGCTCACCCCCGCATTTGCCTGGGATATCACCTTAACTGCGTGTCTGCTTTTCTCGGCGAAGGATCTCATGACGTTTAATGTATCGTCCGTCGAGCCGTCGTCGACGAGTATCAGCTCTATGGGCTCATAATTCTGATTTTCCAGGGAGTCAAGCGTCCCTGGAAGGTATTTGGTTCCGTTATAAACAGGAATTATCAGGGAAAGCAAACCCGACATGGCGCGACCTCCATATTTAATTTATAATTCACCATGCGGTATGATAGCATATATTTATTGGAAAAAGGAGCATGCTCTTTGGCCGGATACAATCCCCCTTTAGGTACGAAGGACGAAAGGATACTTTTCATACGCTACAGCGCCCTGGGCGACGTGGTAAGGGCTATTCCGCTAGCGGCGACCATAAAGGAAGCCTTGCCCAAGGCCAAACTTACCTGGCTTCTGGTGCACCCCTACGAGGAGCTTATCGAAGGTCAGCCCTACGTCGATGACGTATTGGTATGGGACAGAAAACAGGGGTTCA
>NZ_CALETC010000011.1:0-2067 GCF_937920065.1 Acetomicrobium mobile | reverse complement strand
AGCTAAAAAGGCGATATGGCGATTCCAGAAAGACGGAAATATTGGACGAAATTACTGAAGTATCGGAGCATGATCTTATACCTGAAGAGGATATCGTGGTGGTTTTGACCAGGGACGGATATTTGAGGCGAGCTCCCCTGGGAGATTATCAACTGCAAGCCAGGGGAGGCAAGGGAATAAAAGGGCTTAAACAAAAAGACGACGAAATAGAGATGTTTTCTGCCACAACGACGCATCATGACATATTTTTGTTCACCAATATGGGCCGTGTATTTGCCATAAAAGGGTATTTGCTTCCTGAGCCAAAAAATGGTAAGGGCAAACATGTCAGTGCCTTTTTCACGTTAGAAGAAAACGAACGCGTCGTGGCAATAAAGGATGATACGATGCGGGGTGCGAAATATGTGTTCTTTGCAACCAGGATGGGCATTGCTAAGCGGCTTGATGTAGGAGAGCTGGCAAATTTGACTCGCGCAGGGAGGCGCGTCATAAGCCTGGATGAAGGAAACACCATCGCCAGGGTAAGGTTTACCTCTGGTGATGACGAACTTTTATTTGTCTCTGCGAAGGGGAAAGCCTTGAGAACCAAGGAAGATGAGTTTCGACCTTTGGGTCGTCAGGCTAGGGGAGTCCGTGCTATGCGCCTCTCGCGGGGTGATGTCTTGGTCGGTTGCGAACCCCTATGTGAGGGAACGTCAATTTTGCTCATAAGCGAAAAAGGTGTGGGCAAACGGACCCGCTTTGACGAGTTTCCTTTATACCACCGGGGTAGCTCTGGAGTAAGGGCAATGAGATTATCGAACCGTACGGGATTGTTGGTAGGGGCGTGGAATGTAATCGAGGACGATGAGGTGATAATTGTAACGAGCAAGGGACGAGTAGTGCGCATAGCTGTAAAAGATGTGCCTATATTGTCTAGAAATGCGATGGGCAATATTTTAGTCAGGCTTGATCGGGGTGACAGCGTAGC
Source organism: Acetomicrobium mobile (assembly GCF_937920065.1). Lineage (NCBI taxonomy): Bacteria > Thermotogati > Synergistota > Synergistia > Synergistales > Acetomicrobiaceae > Acetomicrobium > Acetomicrobium mobile. Next base: position 1,097 of record NZ_CALETC010000011.1, on the reverse strand, counting down.
TGATGTAACTATTATTCGCGAAGACGCCATGGAGGAGGTCTAACGGGGGTGGCCTTGGCTCGCGAGGGAGTGGTGCCGGTAGCAACCGCAGCTTTTATGACGTGCGGGGCTTGGTTTGCCTCTTCCCTTTTAGGAGTTATTTTGGGCACCTGTACAATTTTTTTGGCCTGGTTTTACAGGGAACCCCGCGTAAGCATACCAAGGGATCCCTTGGTATTTGTCAGCCCGGCGAGCGGTAAGGTCGTTGAAATAATGGATGTTGACGATCCCTTCGCGGGGAGATCTGTTAAAATAGGCATATTTATGTCTGTTGCCGACGTGCACGTTAATCTGATTCCTAGTGATGGCAAAATATCATTTTTAAAATATAAGCAGGGCAAGCATTTGGTAGCCTTTGCGCCCAAATCTTCCGAGGTTAATGAAAGGTTATATGCGGGACTAGAGACAAAATATGGCAACGTCTTGTTAGTGCAAATCGCTGGGTTGGTAGCCAGGCGAATAGCATGCAGAGTCAAAACTGGACAACTCGTGTCCAAGGGAGAAGCTTACGGTATGATCAAGTTTGGTTCCAGGGTGGATGTATATTTACCGCCTATAGTGAAACCCGTGGTGAAAGTTGGAGATAAAGTCAAAGCGGGATCCAGCGTCATAGGTCATGTTTTTAAAAACGAAGGGAAGTGATCTAGGTGTACGAAAAGTTTTCTAGGAAGCGAATGATCAAAAAACCGATTCCTTTTCGCAGATTAGCCCCTAATATGATTACTAGCGGTAGCATTTTATGCGGAGTAATGTCTTTAGTATTGGCCTTTCATCGGCATGTAGTACCGGCTGTATGGTTAATTTTTGTGGCTGCCTTTTTTGATTTGATGGACGGAAAAGTCGCTAGATCTTTAGGAGGAGATAGCGCCTTTGGGATGGAATTCGATAGCCTCGCTGATGTAGTCAGCTTTGGAGTTGTGCCTGGCTTGATTTTTTATGTGTCCTATTTATATGCCTTCGGTGGAGTTTTAGGGGCTTTGGTTATATCGTTTTACGTTTTATGCGGGGCGTTGAGACTAGCTCGTTTTAACGTAGTCCATTCCAGCGGTAACTTTCAG
>NZ_CALETC010000010.1:0-5326 GCF_937920065.1 Acetomicrobium mobile | reverse complement strand
GAACCTGTCGGAGAATACGGGTGGGAAGCCGCAATCGGGCTGGCTGTGAGGGATAGATCATGACTGTAAAGGTGGATTTAAGGCCACTTAGCGTGAGGATATTTGAGAAGAAAAAGGTCGATCTTCCCAGGGTTGTCGCATTGGTATTGATCCTGGTCTTCGTGGTCGTATCTTGTTTTACGACTGTTTATGGGATATTCGTCTTGAAGGAACTTTCCGCGGAAAGACAGGCCCTTGAGGCGAGCGTGGAAAAGCTCACCCAGGAGAGCAAGCGGTTGGATGGCTACATCGCGGAGGTTGCAGAGCAGCTTGATCTTTACGGAAAGGCTTTGGCCTTATTGAGAGAAGACATACCATCGATCGAGTTTTTTACGGCGGCTACGGCCGCATTGCCTGAAAAGGTGTGGCTTTCCGATGTACAGCTGCTTCCCGGAAAGGCAAACGTCAACGGCTACGCCTTTGCCGAAAACGACATAGCGGCCTTTGCCCTGAAGCTTCTCAATGCAAGCGTAGTCAGCTCCATAAGCCCATTGGTTACCTCTAAGGAAGAAAGAAAGGGCTCCGAAGGCCTAGGACAAACCCTTGTCAAGTTCAGCTTTTCCTGCACAGTGAAAGATCTTGTGGGAATGCAGGAGTTGGCCAAAGGAGCTGAAAAAAATGAAGATAAACGTTAAAAAAGCACTCATAATTTTTGCTTTTTGCCTTATCCTTGGAGGATTTTTGTGGACCCAGCGTTCCATAAGCGCAAGCATCATGGCCGAGAGGAAATCCATAGAAGCCCTCTCCAAGCAGGAATCCACCTTAAAAGGGGCGGTTTCGCGAAAATACGCTCTGCTCGACTCTTATCGGGACATACTGCAGAAAGTGGAGGCATTTCAGTTTTCCTTTCCGGCTGATAACGTGGCCTTTTTTGCATCCCTTGAGAGGATCATGGCGGGAAACGAACTTAAGATAATCAAAGTAAACCCGGTCAGCAAACCTTCGGCTCCTGACAGGACGGGCGTCCAGGTGACATGCGAGGGCGATTACTACAGATTGCTTAATGCCGTTTCCGAGATGCGTGACAACAAGATGATCGTTTGCCTTTCCTCCCTGCGCATTACCGGAAATGGCAGCGGGCCTGTGAGCGCCGATATGTCTGTAGAGACCATAATGCGAGGGAAGTGAGAAGGACATGGGAGAATCCTGGAAAGACGCTTTATCTTCGCTATGGCAGGGGCTACTTTACGGGGGCGGTAGCGCCCGTTTCCTGCGGATCCTTTTGGCCGTCTTGCTTGTAGTCAGCATCGGATGGTCGATATACCTTTACATGCAGATCGTCACCATCTCCCGCATGCCACCTGTTGAGGCGCCACTCCTTAAGCCTGCGGCTGAGCAGGACCAGAAGTACGTGGAGCTTGCTAAGGGGTTCGAGGAGGTCGCGCAAGTGCGCACCGGAAACAGAGAGGCTTCCTACATGGCTTCGGCGCTGGGCAGGTATGCCTTTAACGAGCCTCCGATGCCGGTAGTGCAGGAGGCGGTGGCAAAGGAGGCCGTGCAAAGGGGCAAGGTACCTTCTCCGGCGGTGGAGCAAGTGTATTTGCCTCCCTATATGGAAGTTCGCGCCATCATGATATTGGATAAAAAGCCAATGGCACTGATGAATATCGAGGGCGAAGGTGACGGCCTTGTAGTCTCGCCGGGTTACAGGTTCGGAGACGGACGGGGCAGGGTAGTGAGCATTACCCAGACGAAGGTGGTGGTATTATGGGCAGGAACGAGCATGGAATTGGGGTTGGAGGCGTTATGATGAAAAAAACTGGTCTTATAGTGGCTGTCATGCTTTTCTGTTTCGCTGCCGCACACTTCATGTCAGGGCAGGCCTTTGCTCAAACGTCCTCGAGCACTAATGCGGAAAATGCGCCTATGTTTGGAGGAATCGTGGTCCATCAGGCAGGATCGAATTTGCTTTTGATCGAGATAAAGGGGGTCAATTTGCCCGCTCCGAAGATAACGACTTCCGACTCGGGCCACATGGTATTTTTCTTCGAGGGAGCTTCCGTACCGGCCGAGAGATGGACGAGGAGCTACAGCTTTCCCCTTTTAAACGGGGTTGAGGTCATCAACGTGGAAGGCGGGCTAGAGCTGCGTCTTTTTACCACCCAGCTTCTCGAGGTGAAGGAGATGACGGGCACGCCTCCTGCGCCTCTTTACAGGTTGCAGCTTAGGGTTCCCAGCCAGGAAGTGAGCGAGCTTCCCAAGAAAGAGGAAAACCCCTTTCCCTTGGCGCTCCAGACCGGCCCGAAAGACCCCATGTCCATCACGTCGCCGGTGACGCTTGAGCTTAGGGATACGGAGCTTAAGGATCTCTTGAGGTTGCTTGCGAAGTTCATGAAATTGAACGTGATAATAGATCCGTCGGTCCCACCAAACACCGTCACGCTGAGCATCAAGGACGCTCCGCTTTGCGAAGTCCTGTCCTACGTCATGCGGATGAACAACTTGAAATACGCCATGATGGGAAATACTATTTTGTTTGGGACCCCAGAAAGCCTGGGCAAATCGCTTGGGATGGAGCAGACGAAGTCCTTCAAGATAGCTTATGCCGATCCTAAGCAGGTGCCCGCTATCCTCCAGAGCCTTGTCGGGATAACCAACGTAGCTGTGGACGAGAGGCTTCGGACGGTGTACGTGACGGGAAGGCTCGACAATTTGAGGGACGTTGAACAACTGCTTCAAAGGATCGACCATCCCGGACGTCAGGTCATGCTTCAGGCGCGCCTCATAGAGGTCAGGGACACCGGCAGGAAGGAACTGGAGAGCATAGTAGATGCCGTCTACAAGCACTGGTGGTTTTCCTATGGAGCAGGCGGCGGTGCCATAGGCTATGCTCATGCAAGCGAACCCGACAAGTTCGATCCCGACGACGACAGGCCGACCTCGCCTCTGGACGTGGACCTCGTTGACATAACCAACGGCACGCTCAGGCTTTTGGATGTCGGCATAAGAAATTTGGTCGAATCCAACAAGGCAGATATTTTGGCAAGCCCTTCCGTCGTAACTGTCGACGGGCAGAAGGCATCCATCGCCTTGACCACGAACATCAAATACATTTCCGAACGCGACGATGCCGGGAATCCCGTTTACAGCGAGGAGCGAGTCGGCCCTAAGCTCGATTTTACTCCTATTGTGGGCAGGGACGACACGGTAACCATAAACGTGGCCATATCGACGGGCGAAGTCGTGGAATGGCGGCCGGGAGGAATGGGGGAGGAAGTCCCCGTCACTAGCTCCCGTGAAGTGACCACCATGGTGAGGGTAAGAAACGGAGAGCCCTTTGTCATAGGCGGCTTGTTTGATAAGAGAAAGACCGATACGGTTTCCAGAGTTCCTGTGCTGTCCGATATTCCTTTGCTGGGGGAGATTTTCAAGACCCGCTCGAAGCGCGACGAAGAATCCGAGGTCGTCACGGTTGTGGTGCCATACATCCTTGACGTTCCGGATACCGCCATAGAGATGAGCGAGCTTGGAAGCTTGAGCTCGGATGCCACAAAGAAGTGACGTTGCACCTTTGAGGAGGCAGGTTGTTTGCAAGAGGCCCTTTGCCGATAGGCAGGGGCCTTTTCGTATCTAAAGGCTTTGTAATGACAATTGGTATCCAAATGAAATGGCTGCATAAGACCGCATCGTTCTTTTGCCAGTATCATAGTTTACCTGGATATAGATTGGTGTTAAAATAAATAAACAAAAATTACATTTTTATGCCTTTTCTGAGGGGGGATTGGAAATGGCTAAGCAAAAGGTGTGGTTTGCCGACGCCAACGCGGCAAACTGGGTAGAATCCCTTGTGCCTAAGGCCAAAGATCTCTTCTACGAAGCCAAGCTAAACGAATGCATCGAAAAAGGAGACAGCGTAGCTATAAAGATACACTTCGGCGAATGGAACAGGACAAGGTGCTTGCGTCCCGAGTTGGTTGCCGCAATAGTCGAGGAAGTCAAGGCCTGCGGAGGAAGACCTTTCGTTTGCGACACTACTACGCTTACCTATCATGCCTACAGCTCCAGGTTTATCGGAAACCTCGCGCTTGAGACCGCTGCAAGACACGGATTTACCGAGGCCTCCATGGGCTGTCCCGTCGTGGTGGCAGACGGCTTTTCAGGAGACGACGACGTGAGGGTGGAGGTCCCGACGGGCGTCCTGCTCAAAGAGGCGTACGTCGCTGCAGCCATAGCTCATGCTGACGCCATGATAAACCTGGCCCACGCAAAGGGGCACCCCGTTGCTTCTTTCGGCGGATGCATCAAGAACATCGGCATAGGCGGTCAGTCCAAACGGGGCAAGTATCATGAACATTTGGCCCACTGGGGAAGCCCCGAGGACTTCCTGGGATGGCCCGCAAGGCACCCCGAGAAATGCCTTGGTCTGGATTGTCCCTTCCATAAACTGTGCGAGGACTCCTGCCCAAGAGGAGCATATCACATCGACGAAAAGGGACATCACTTCGACGCGGAAAAGTGCTGGCTGTGCTATTCCTGTCAGATAACGTGCATGTTCACGGGGCATGAGTGCATGGTCTTCACTCCCGATTACTTCCCCTATGCGCAGATAGCCATGGCAGATGCGGCCAAAGGTGTCATGCTCACCTTCGAGGAGGGCAAGGTCGGACATATGGCCTACTGTATAGACGTGGATCCCAACTGCGACTGCATCCCCTGGGCTACGCTTCCCGTTGTTCCAGACATCGGCGTGTTTGCCTCCAAAGATCCCGTTGCCATAGATGCCGCCATACTTGACATGATCGATGCCGCTCCGGCCTATCCAGGCGGTGCCAATAAGGCCTTGGAAGGCGTGGAGGGCGGCTACAAGCAGGGGCAGGACAAGTTCGCGATAACCCAGGGCACCTCTCCAAGGTACCAGCTTACCGCAGGAGTTAAAAACGGATTGGGCAATATGGAATATAAGATAGTAACCTATACGCCTCCTTATAACGAAGAGCACATTGCAAAGTGGCAGATCAGGCCGACGCCTACGACCCTCATCCAGAGAGAGATGTGGAAGAAGCGCGACTTCGTGCTCGAGGCTGCGCCCTATAAGAGGGTTCCCTTCGAGGAAAAGTCGAGCCATGAGGAGTTCAAGGCAGGCGACAGGAAGGAATATCTGAAGAAACTTCCCGTCAAGGAATGGGCTGACGCCGTAGGAAAGGACTAACCACATGTCTGTCGTGAATTTTGTGGGCGCAAGGGAGCGATGCAGCTCCTCAAGGCTGCTCGAGCGCTTCAGGGGAACCTTGAAAAAAGGCGAGCTCCAGGGCCTATTTTCCCAAGGAGAGCTGGTTGCCGTTAAGTT
>NZ_CALETC010000009.1:0-11515 GCF_937920065.1 Acetomicrobium mobile | reverse complement strand
AGCCTGGGGGACCTCATCCAGAGATTCGGCCAATCTGCTTCCGGTCACAAGTTCTGGGGCCACAGTGATAGGTTCTTCCTGCGCTAAAACTTCGCCCGTAACACTTAAAAGAAAAAGAACGCCTAAAAAAGCTGCTAACTTTGAAAACCGTAAAATTAACCTCACATGCCTTCCCTCCATTCGTTACATCAGATCTATTAAAATTAAAAAAGGGGTAACCTGCCATAAATCGACAGGTTACCCCTTTTTCCCTGCCACGTCACGCCCCCGCACGACGCTGGCACTACTATCATTTCGGTCGGTCTTCTGGTTTCTCTTCTTCCTACTTTTCGCGCCTTCCCACCTAAAGGCAGTGGCAATATTGCGATTTCGTCAGAGTTACAGCGGCGGGGCCACACCGGACTTTCACCGGTTTCCCGTTACCGAAACGATCATGTTATTTTATTTTTTCCGCTTACTATCTTAGCCTCCGAATTTCAAAAAATCAACTTGCTCAATAAAATTGACTTTTTAGATGATCCTTTGTATTTTTAAAGCAAACTCGCACAATGACAGATCGCTAAAATCACACGCTGGATTAAAAACTAAATAATTCCCCTTTCTTTTAGAAATTCTCTGGCTACTTGAGCAGGATCTTTGCCTTCGCCGTCAACCTTGTAGTTTAATTTTTGCATGTCCTCATCGGTTATTGAGTTTGCAAGTTTGTTAAGGGCCTCAGCGATGCCAGGATATTTCTCTAAAACTTCGCCGTTAACCAAAGGCGCTGCATGATAGGGAGGAAAGAATTTTTTATCGTCTTTTAAAATCTTGAGGTTATGGGCTACAAGCAATCCATCGGTAGCAAAAGCGCTTATAACTTGGACTAGATCGTTGTCAATCGCGGCATACATTAGGCCTACATCCATAGCCTTTGCTTCTTTGAAGGAAAAACCGTAGGCCTTTTTAAAGCCAGGATATCCGTCAGGACGCTCCATGAATTCCATGGTGCAACCAAAGATTAATTGATCAGCAAATTTAGCCAGATCGGAGAAAGTCTCTATGTTGTTTTGCTTTGCAAATTCCTCCTTAACGGCAAGGGTATAGGTGTTATTAAAACCCCAAGGCTCAAGCCAAATCAGGTTCCACCTATCTTTAAATTCCTTTTTCACCGTCTCATATACTTTTTGAGGGTCGGTCTTCGCTTCCATTTGAAGTATATTGACTAAGCCAGTGCCCGTATATTCGACGTAAATGTCGATGCCGTTGTTTGCGCTTCCTCTTTTTAATGCCTCAAAACAGACGTTAGTGCCTCCCAAATGCAACTTTTTTTCGACTTTTAAATTGGTCTGTGCCTCGAGTAATTCGGCTGCAATATTGCCCACTACCATCTGCTCGGTGAAATTTTTGGAGCCCACCACGATGATCCCTGAGGCGGGGCTTGCGCCATAAGCCAGACCGCTAAAAGAAACGATATGAGCGAAGGCAAAAAGAATTGCTAACATTATTGACGTGTACTTTTTCACTTAAATCTCCTCCTGCTCTTTTATTTTTTCTTTATCCCCTTGGGCGTTACCGCCCGTTCTAAAATATTTAACAAATAATCCACGATCAAAGTCAGTACCATGGCCGGAACAGCACCCGTAATTATCATTTTGTTATTGACCATGGAAATGCCGCGATATATCAGCTGGCCAAGACCACCAGCGCCAATTAAGGCAGCGATAGTTGTTAATCCTACCGCCGTAACTGCAGATATCCTCACCCCGGTCATTATTACAGGCAAAGCCAGGGGTAGTTGTACCATTCTCATCAATTGCCAGTTCGTCATGCCCATTCCCTTTCCCGCTTCTAAAATTGCACTGTCAACGTTAGCCAAGCCGGTATAAGTGTTCTTTATGATCGGAAGTAGGGAATACAAAAATATCATGACGACCGATGGTTTAGAGCCAATCCCCATGATAGGAATTAAAAAGCCCAAAAGCGCCAAACTGGGCAATGCTTGAACGGCATTGGCAATTCCGACGACTATGCCAGCGACTTTCTCAAATCTGGTTATCGCTATACCCAGCGGAACAGCAAACAAAATTGCCAGGAAAACCGCTGTGAATGTCAGATATATATGTTGACCCGTTAAAGATAAAATTTGATCCTGTCTTTCAAGCATAAAACTTATGTATTCGCTCAAAATATTCATAATTATCACGCCTTTAAAAATAGTTTTCGCCCAAAACGTTAATTAAAGAACTCCTGGTTATCAAACCCACCAAAACGCCCTCTTCATCCACAACCGGGATATAACCAATCTTCTTCTCTGCCATTATTTTCAACACTTTTGATAGTGATTCATCTGGAGGAACGTGTATGACATCTTTTGTATATATTTCCTCTAAATACTTTTTTTCATCAAATCGTTCGCTGATATCCCTTGCCGTTGCTATTCCAAAAAGTTTATTATCCTCATCTACAATTAACACGCTGTCAACTCCGTGGCTTCTCATTATCTCAACAGCCTGAGCCAACGTTCTTTTGGGATGTGCTTTCACAGGATCCTTTATCATGACATCTTCCGCTGTCATGAGTTCAGGCGAACTCAACAAACGTTTTTTCCCAATAAATTCTTCAACAAATCCATGGGCTGGACTTTTTAACAAAACCTCGGGAACGTCAAATTGTAAAATTTGACCGTCTCTCATTATACAAATCCTGTCTCCCAACTTGAGGGCTTCATCGATGTCGTGGGTTACAAAAACTATAGTTTTGTGAAGCTCCTGTTGCAGGTTAAATAGTTCTTCTTGAAGTTGTTCCCTCGTAATGGGGTCTAAAGCGCTAAACGGCTCGTCCATGAGAACTATCTCCGGATCGGACGCCAGAGCCCTCGCCACGCCCACACGCTGTTGTTGTCCCCCTGAAAGTTCACTTGGGTACCTATCCATGAATTCTGCCTCTGGCATTCCAACAAGCTCCAATAGTTCCCTAACACGCTTTACCCTCTTTTCTTTGGGCCATTTTTTTAAAAAAGGCACGAGCTCAATGTTTTCGCCCACAGTCATATGAGGAAACAAGCCTATTTGCTGTATTACGTATCCGATGTTCCTCCGAAGTTCGATGGGATCTAATTCCCCAATATCTCGCCCTTCTATAAAAATTTTCCCGCCCGTGGGCTCTGTCAATTTGTTTATCATCTTTAACGTGGTTGTCTTGCCACAACCACTGGGGCCTATAAGTATTGTGATTTCGCCCCTTCGCATCTCAAGATCGATGCCCCTTAGAACTTCGGTATCGCCGTATTTTTTAGTAACATTTTCAAATAGTATCAAACCTAAACCACACTCCCACAAACAATCATCATGTCAAAGCACAACGACCGAAACAACCTTTTATCGAAGCATATAAAGCTCCTTTGTACTCAAACACAAATAAATTGCATTTACTATATTACATATCATATTATAAATCATGAAACCTTCACGCAAAGTTACCATACAGATTAATACTTAAATACGGACTAATACTAAAAATATGATCTTTTTCCTGGGGCAGCAACTCAAAAATATGGGCAAAAGATGATCTTCACTTCCATTCGCCACATGGGTGTTTATTTGTGATACAATGGCTTTAAAGTGTAGATAAAGTATGATTCGGGATCTGTTTTCAATCCTTCTATTCAAACGCCAAGTCTCATCTTTACTGAGCTTACTAAAAGGGGGGATTGGCTCTTAAGTGCCCTTCTATTTACAAAATAATAGACGACTGATTAGTTGATAAACCATGCTTTAGTAATTTAGTAATGAAGATTGCAGACTTTAAGAGTTTTTTCACGATTTTTCGATAAATCTAAAGATGTGAGGTGATAAAAATTGACAAGGAAAATATTGGTTGGTGTTGACATGAGCAAAATGTCGGAATCATTAATCGCTTATTCCCACAACATTGCACATAGACTCAATGATGAAATAATATATATTCATGTCCTGCCACGTATTTCTTCGATATGGAGAGGTTATGAGCCCTGGATCCCGCCACAAATAGGGGATGAAGTCAAGCAGATTGCTCACAAAAAAATATCCTACTGGATTCAAAAGGCCGAGGCTCAATTTAAGGATTTGTCTCCTCACGAACACAGCATCTTAATCGAAGAGGGATCCCCGGGAGAGGTGATCATTCAGAGGGCAAAGGAGGAGGGAGTTTCCCTCATAATAGTTGGGCACAAAGGACATAGCACAATAGAACATATTCTCATTGGAAGTACCACAACCACTATCGCTCGTCATGCACCTTGTTCAGTTTTAATTTACCGCCCTGGTTTTGAGATGATTTAGCAAATGTCTTGAACGACACTTTTGCCGGCTAATTCTCATTATTGTTTGACACTCTTCAGACGCCGTGAAATCCCTTCTTCTTCCATGAGCATGTCAATAATATCTCTGGCCGACATTTTTTCTAAATAAATTGCCTCCTCCAAACTGTCAGCTATATCTTGCGCAATTTCATCTAAAGAAGCATTTTCGCTGATAGCGATTTGATCCCAAAAAACTGGAGGTTGCGATTCAAAAAAGGCACACAATTTACTTATAGCCAATTCCTCATCGAAATCCTCCAACTGGCCTCCTTTACTTACGAATTCTTCTCTTAAGCGCGGAACCATGGCCTTAGCGGCCTTCTTTGCGAGATCTTTTTTTATTCCTTGTATAGTCATTTGATTCACTCCCCAGTTCAAGATCACCGTATTTTACTAAAATAACTTATCGTCGCTTTTAAACCGTCGCGCAAAGAGACGGAAGGATTAAATCCCAAATCCTCTCGTGCTTTCCTAATGTCTAAATATATTTTATACAGTTCTCCCTTTCTAGGTTCTTCGCGGTTCGCCATTTTTGTAAAACCAATGATTTCACTTAAAAGAGCGTACAATTCATTGACTGATGTGCCAGCAGATGTTCCTATATTAAAGGCATGGTCATCTATCGAGGAAGGGAAATCCATTTTGTCTAAATGTTGCAAAGATAATAAATTTGCCCTTGCCACATCCCCTACAAACACGTAATCTCTCACTTGATTACCGTCGCCGTAGATAGTGGGCTCCTCGCCACGCAACATCTTATTGGTAAATATGGCAACAACTCCGGCTTCTCCCATGGGATCTTGCCTTGGGCCATACACATTGGCATATCGAAGTGCAATATAGGGAAGCCCAAAAACACTATTATAATAATATAAATAATATTCTGAAGAAAGCTTGCTTACACCATAAGGCGAAAGCGGGCCCTTAGGATGATCTTCCGGCACTGGCAAAACATCTGGTTCACCATAGACTACACCACCTGAGGAGGCAAATACCACTCCCTTAACGCCAATCTTTATCGAGGAAGACAAGATATTCAGGAGCCCTAGAATGTTGATCTTAGCATCATACAGCGGATCGGCAACCGATTTTCTTACATCAATTTGTGCAGCGTGATGGCAAATATAATCGGGGCGTTCCTTCTCAAAGACGTGTTCTAGCGCTGCATCGCATATGTCAAGATTATAAAAAAGGGCTTTAGAATTGATGTTTTCAAGTTTGCCTTGCGTCAGGTTATCCACGACGACAACTTTATGTCCTTCTTCAATAAATGTATCAACGACATGCGATCCGATAAAACCCGCTCCGCCGGTCACTAAAACTGTGAACATAGAAATTAACCTTCCCTTCTTAATCAATGCCATTCTCAAGAATAAGTATAGCTTTTTTAATAAATACTATCCACTGATAGTACACTTCGATCTATAGTCTGCTATTTTTAAAATAAATGAATTCATACAGCGTCTTACAAAGACAGATTACAACGAAACGAAATTACGGACATAAAAACTCTCTCCCTTCACCCATTGGTGACGGGAGAGAGTCAGAAAACAACGTTTTTCATGACTGGTGGACTCGCATCTTTGAACTGCCTTTTAAACTTCCTCCGCAAACTAACCTTTACAGCGATAAACGCCGATCAGGGCAGGCCTTTTCATCATTGGTGCCGGGGGCGGGACTCGAACCCGCACAGTACCAAGTACCGGTGGATTTTGAGTCCACTGCGTCTACCTGTTCCGCCACCCCGGCACCTCTAAGCTAAAGATATCATAAGATTAATTGTGCGTCTAGGCCTAATTGGAGCTTTCTTCTACAAAACCTTTTTGCAAAATGCCCAAGGCTTTGCCCGGCTCTAGTCTAATTCCGACGCGCATAGCTGCCCTCTCAATCGCAGCTACTGCAGACACTAATACATGCTTATCAATGTTGCCCATATGACCCATCCTGAAGCCCTTTCCGGCATAATCTCCAAGACAAGAAGCAATATAAGCTCCTTCCTCAGATACCAGTGCCCTAAATTTGGCGTCATCAACGTTGGCCTCTTTTGGGTAAAGATACACCGATAACGTTGGAGCCCTAAAATCCTTATCAGCTAATATTGAAAAGCCCATGGAGGCGATGGCTTCGTCTACCATAACCGCCTGTCTTGCGTGACGGGCATAGCGCTCTTCAATGCCCTCTTCTTTTATAATCCTCAAAGATTCCTTTAAAGCCCATATCATATTAATAGGATGAGTTCCCCAATATTTCGATGGATCTTCCATTACGGGCAACCATTTCTCGAAATCCATATAGGAATCAAGAATTGTCCCTAGTGATCTTCGTTTCTCTAGTGCCCTTTTAGAGGCCCACAATATAGCTAATCCAGGAGCCACCCCAAAGGCTTTCTGTGAACAACTAATGAGCACATCGATGCCCATAGGATCGACATATTCTTTCACACCCCCAGAGGCAGCAACGCCATCGACCACAAAAAACGCCCCATGTTCCTGTACAATTTTACCAATTTCATCTATAGGTGCCATAGCCCCTGTTGAAGTCTCCACGTGAGTTACTGTTACAATGTCGTATTTGCTCTCCGATAGCTTGTTTTTGACATCTTCGGGAGTCACTGAACTTCCCCACTTAGCGCTTAGTACATCCACTTTCAGGCCACGTCGCCTGCATATTTCTGCATATCTATCGCCAAAGAAACCATTTGAGCACACAAGCGCCTTGTCTCCTGCCTTTGATATATTAGCTATTGCCATCTCCATTGCAAGTGTGCCGGAACCAGCGAGAACGAACGCCTGTCCGCTGCATTGCCAAAGCTCCTTTAAATCTCTAACAACACTCTTGAAATCCTCAATAAAATCGGGGTCTCCAAAAGCAATCGTCTCGCGGCCCATTTGATCTTGAATTGACCGCACTACCGGAGTAGGGCCAGGTATCATTACGAGCTTACGTGGTTTTAACATGACGGTTCGACCTCCTTATTAAAATACCTATAAACAACTACCACCGCAGGGATGATGCCCTGCTTGCCATGCCTAATGCTTCGTGAAGTTTAGTTAAGAAAATGCACCTTGACGCCTATAAAGATTATAATCCAATATTTTCCGCATAACAAAAATTTTAGCAGTTACGACCTATACTTCCCATAAAAAACCCGGAATATCATCCAATTCTATTGGAACATACAACATTCATCATTCATGAGGGGGACTGCAGTCTATCGTAACCACATCAAGTTTGTGTAGGGTTTTTAGGGACTACCCACTGGTGCATCCTAAATGGCACGTAAATGGTACGATGCCTTACCTTCCCTTAATAATACCAGCAAAAGATCCCAACCATACCAATCTGGCTAAAACGCAAATTGCGCATTTGCATTATATGTGATAATATTGCCACATATTTATCAGGGGGTGGAAATTAACTATGGATATCGAAACTCAACGTAAAAAGGCAACGTTATTAAAGGCCATGGGACATCCGGTCCGCATCGAAATCATTGAAGTGTTGGGCGAAAAAGAGATGTGTGCCTGTGAAATTGCCAGCCTGTTCGATTATGACAGAACTACTGTCAGCAAACACTTGGCCATCCTGAAAGATTTGGGAATTATCGAACAAAGACGGGAAGGATTATACATCTATTACAGACTTACCTTGCGTTGCTTAGTTCCTATGCTTCAATGCATAGAACGTACCATTTTGGGCGATCAGGTCGAAATTCAATTTGATTACAAATGTTCGTGTTCAAGAGACAACAACGAAATTTAACAAAAATAAACAGGCAGTAAGGGAGATATTCCAATGAGCGACAGCAAAAAATTCGCATTGATCCTGCTTACATTTCTCTTCTTTTACTTTATACCGGCAGATTCACCTAGGGTATCAATCGCCGCTTCGGAAGCCCTGGCAATGCTTCATGAATATGCCAGAGAACATGTTCTGCTTTGCTTGATCCCTGCTTTTTTTATAGCGGGCGCCATTTCCGTTTTCATCAGTCAACAATCCGTCATAAAATATCTCGGAAGCAATGCAAAAAAGTTCATATCTTATTCCGTTGCAGCGGTATCGGGCACAGTTTTAGCCGTATGTTCCTGCACCGTTCTTCCTTTATTCGCAGGAATTTACGCTAGGGGAGCCGGAATAGGCCCTGCTTCTACGTTTCTTTACTCAGGACCGGCTATTAATGTGTTGGCCATAATTTTAACGGCAAGGGTACTGGGTCTTGAGATGGGCTTGGCCAGAGCGATCGGGGCCATCCTTTTCAGCATAGTCATCGGATTAGCGATGTCAATTATATTTAGAAAAGACGAAGAAAAAAGGCAGGAAAGTTTTGCTGTTTCGGTCGAAGATACCACATCTCGTCCTTTGTGGCAACCGGCATCAGTTATGGCTAGTATGATTTGCTTTTTGATATTCGCAAATCTTGCAGCTCCGGAGGCAAATATCGGTTTTTGGGCATACCTTTATGACGTTAAATGGATATTAGCCCTCATCAGCGTATCCTTTGCGGCCTTCGCAACAAAAAAATGGTTTACAAGGGAGGAAAGATCTGAATGGTTCAACGCAACTTGGGGATATGCGCTTCAAGTATTGCCCTTGCTTTTTGTTGGCGTACTGATCGCAGGCTTTCTTTTCGGACGCCCCGGACACGAAGGCATCATCCCAAGCGCTTACGTCTCTTATCTGGTGGGCGGCAACTCGATCTTTTCTAACTTTTTTGCTTCGATCGTTGGAGCCTTCATGTATTTTGCCACACTAACGGAAGTACCAATATTACAAGGTCTTTTAGGCGCAGGAATGGGCAAAGGACCGGCACTTGCCCTTCTTTTAGCCGGCCCAGCTCTATCATTGCCAAGTATGTTGGTAATAAGAACCGTATTAGGGACTAAAAAAACTGTTATATACGTAATTCTTGTGGTGCTGCTTTCTTCGCTGGCTGGAATAATTTATGGTAATCTTTGAATAAGCGGAATTTGGCCATGTTCATAGGTATAGTTATTATGTATCGATGAACCTGCCTTTATTGCGTTAAATTTCTTCATTAAGGCAGGTAGCTTATGAAACATTATACTTACAAGATATCTAATTACCCAACAAATTTCTTAATGCCTCTTCCGATGGAAGTTTCCCTGCAATAACAACCTTTCCGTCAACCACCAAGGCGGGGGTGGTCATGACTCCGAAGGATATTATTTTGTTAATGTCTGTAACCTTTTCAAGCTCGTAGTCGAGATTAAGTTCTCTTGCAACTTTTTCAGCCATATCGGCAAGTTTCTTACACTTAGGGCACCCCGTGCCGAGAACTTGTATTTTCAACTCAAAATCAACTCCTTCGTCCATAAAATATGTGGCGATTATATCACATATGGTCTATTAGAAACAAGCTTGCGAGTTGCCTCAACCGCGTCAACTTTGTGTAGGATTATTAGGAACTACTCCCTAGTGTGTCCAAAAGGGCACGTAAGCAGGTTAACTAAAAATCAAAGCGAAACTATCATTAAAGGATCCATATTTAGAGACAAGTAGTCTCACAATTGTGTTAACGCTTTTTTCTGCAAACACATCAGCTTCTATAAGAAGGAGCCGCATCCATCGCTACTTACTTGTTATTGCAGTTAGGAGAGTCTGCATTACCTTTGTGTCATCATAGGCTTCAAGTTTGCCTTCGTCTCCAAGCTTAGCAATTGATGGATCTATGGGCAGTTTAGCTAAAATAGGGATATCATGTTCTCTTAGCTCTTCTGAGTGACTAGAACCAAAGGGCTTCCACGTCTGATGGCAATAAGGACATATAGCATAACTCATATTTTCCAGCGCACCTAAAACTGGTATGGACAACATATTGGCCATGTTTACTGCCTTGATTACCACCATGGCCGAAAGGGACTGGGGTGAAGTGACAGCCAAAAAACCATTTAAAGGCAGTAGTTGCATGATTGTAAGCGGAGCATCAGAAGTGCCTGGCGGTAAGTCCACTAATAGATAGTCAATCTCTCCCCACATTACCTCTTCCCAAAATTGCTTTATTACGTTTGCTATGATGGGCCCTCTCCATATTACAGGTTTGTATGGATCATCCAAGAGAAGATTTATGGACATTACGCGGATCCCAAGCTTTGGCGAAACTGGGGGGGATCAAGCCAGAAAAAGCAGCCTTGGGCTTACCATCCACTCCTAAAAGTTTTGGGATGGATGGCCCTGTGAGGTCTGCGTCCAGAATACCTAGCTTAAATCCTTGTCGCCGCAAGGCTACAGCTAACAGGGCGGTGACAGAGCTTTTTTCCTACACCGCCCTTGCCACTTCCTATAGCCAACACACGATCTATGCCCTCGTTTTTGGTTTTAGCAATTGGCGCATTATCGTGGGCTTCATTCATCATGAACTCCTCCTCTTTTCCGAATTGATCATCCTGATATAAGGGTAAATGGCTAAGGCTCGAGTCAACAGGGCACCCCTTCCGAAAACCCAACTATTGGATCCACGTGGGGGCGAGAGCATATCATTTCCTATGCGCGTCACGGCTACATCTTCCCCGAAGGTCGATCCCAGGACGACGTCGGAGTCTTTCTTTTCCTGAATAGTAAAGGGGTAGACATGTCGTTTCAGGACGTCAAGGGAAAATTTCGACATTTTTACTGTTCCCCTTCTTTCATAACGCGGACATAATAGACCCAATCCCCATATCGAACCCGCCTGATCTTGCCTTCGCTGACGAGGCGGTCGATGCTTTTTTCGTCGGAGCCCTTGCGACGCAAAACCTCTTTGACAGCATCGCTGCGCATGGGGTGGACGGCAGTGATGTTTAAAATCTCTTCTATAGGGTCGTCGGTGACTACAAAGGCGTTGCCCTCGTAGCCCGTCAGCGTTTCTGTGTCGATTCCTTGCTCTGCAAATATTGCATAGGCTATTGCGACCGTCTCGGCATCGGGCATCTGAACCCATGAAACGGCGGGAGGGCGGGTGGGGACGGAAATATAGGCCTTGCTTGGATTGAGGCTGGTGGAAAGAAACCGGGCAACCTTTTCGAGTTCCGCTGGTCCGTCGTTAAGCCCCTTCACAAGCATGGTCTCGCTGCACAGGGTGCCTTTATAAAAGCTGGCGAATTCCTCCATGCCGGCAAGAATGTCGTCGTGATCAAGGGATGGGTGCGGGCGGTCGATCCGTTTCCAGAGGTCTTGCGAAAGGGCATCAATTTTCAGACT
>NZ_CALETC010000008.1:0-1028 GCF_937920065.1 Acetomicrobium mobile | reverse complement strand
CCAGGGATGTAAATTCCCGGCTCTATGCTGAAGGCCATGCCCGGTTCCAGGGGCATCTTGTTGCCTTCCATAATATATGGAGCCTCGTGAACTGCAACGCCTATGCCGTGGCCCAGCCTGGTGTTGAAATATTTACCGTAACCAGCATCTTCTATGACCTTCCTTGCCGCCCTGTCCACCTCTTCGGCTGGAACTCCAGGTCTTACCGCAGCTTCACCAGCCTCCTGGGCCTGCAAGACTATCTCGTAAAGCTTCTTTTCTTCATCTGTCGGCTCGCCTACGAAGACGGTACGGGTAGTGTCCGAACAGTAGCTTTCATACCTACACCCAAAGTCAACGAGAACAAGATCGCGTTCGCCTATAACTCCTTTTGAGCCGTTGTAATGGGGCCTTGATGCATTTTCCTTTCGCGCGACTATGATATCAAAGGCAGGGCCATCAGCTCCATGCTTCTCAAAAAGATCGATAAGTTGCTTCTTGATCTCACCCTCCGTCATTCCTGGTCTTATAAAACCTAAAAGTTCCTTAAAGGCCGCATCGGAAATTTGCGTAGCCCTTTCAAGCTTTTCTACCTCAGAGGGGCTTTTGATTATCCTCATCTTGTCTAGAAAATGCCAGCCATTTACCAACTTTACTCTGTGTCTATCGGCTATCTCGATGGCATCCACCGCACGTATCCCATAGTTAACCGCAATTTGTTTACCGTTAAGATCAAAATCGTCCATGGCTCTTGCTAATGTTGGATAAAACCAATCTTTATCTTCCCATATATATGCCGGTGTGTCCTTGCCAAAAGCAGCCTCAAATTCTTCCAAATATAAATAGGGTGTGACGTAAAAGTATTTACCGTTCGACAATATAAAAAGCCCCTTAAATCGTTCGCATTCTCCAGTTTTAAGTCCGCCTAAATATTCCAAATCATCCCCCGGCCCCAAAAGAAGGGCATCAATTCCCTTAATTTGCAGGTCCTTCGAAATTTCCTGCACCTTATTTTTGTCCAGCATCCTCAAATGCCTCCCCTGTCTAAT
>NZ_CALETC010000007.1:0-2206 GCF_937920065.1 Acetomicrobium mobile | reverse complement strand
TTACGGACAAAGCTAGATGATAATAAAGCTTTCTTAAAACCTCTTTCCTCCATGCGAGACTGCTATCGGGGTAAGCTATCTTTAAATTCATCAAGGCAGTTTCTTTGCGAATTCCAATGAAACGGGCTGTATTATATAATAGACATGTTAATACGTTGGCTCTTATACCTGGTCTTACTAGGAGATGTGCTCCTTTTATAAGGCTAGCCATTACGCTCATCTTGCTTTTCCCCTTATTTCAAGATGCAACTCCTACTATAATATACTACAAACAAAGCAGGAAGTCAGCTTCCTGCTTTGTTTGTTACTTCAACTTATATTGCCACTTAATTAGGGCATCGCCATGTAAAGAAATTTCAATCAATCGCCACCATGACCTCGGATGCCTTAATCACTGCGTAAGCATCCATCCCTTCTTTTAGCCCCAGTCTTTCTGCCGAGGCCTTAGTAATAATCGAAACTACTTGCTGTCCTCCGGGCAATTCCAACGTGATCTCAGAATTAACAGCACCATGAACGACCTTTACAACCTTCCCCTTTAACACGTTCCTTGCACTTATTTTCATCGAATGTCACCCCTTTCATCAAGAATTACTACGTGTAATTAAATGATACCTTTTTTTCCCAAGTTTTAACAACATATATTTTCCGTATAGAAATTCATTGTCGTGTACTTCATGATTTTCATCAAGCACTCTCTCGCCATTTATCGCAACACCGCCGCTACGGATTAACCTACGTACCTCGCTTTTGCTGGAACAAGCACCCACTTTTACCATCACATCAATGAGGGGAGCAGGAATTTCGTTAATATATCCACTCGGAACCTCCCGGCCTATTTCCTCCAAAAGATCCAAAGTGAGATCATCAAGAGTATATGATTCCCCGAAAAGTATTTCACTAACTTTTTTGACCCTTTTTACGATTTCATCGCCATGTACAACGCGGGTTACTTCATAAGCTAACTTCTTTTGAGCCAGGCGCAGCTCAGGGCACTTCTTGTGCTCGTTCATTATACCCTCTATTTCATCAAGCGGAACGAAGGTAAAAAGCTTTAAAAATTTAGATACATCACGATCATCTGCATTTATCCAAAATTGATAAAATTTATATGGCGTAGTGCGCGTTGGCGAAAGCCAAACTGTTCCTTCTTCGGTTTTGCCAAATTTCTGCCCCGAGGCAGTTAAAAGCAACGGGTATGTAAGTCCATATGCTTTGGCTCCAAGTTTCTTACGAATGAGGTCTATACCGGCAATTATATTGACTTGTTGATCATTTCCACCCATTTGTAGCGCGCAGTTCTCATGTTGATACAAATGGCAGAAATCATAGGCTTGCAAGAGTATGTATGAAAATTCTGTGTATGTAATGGATTTATCAGGGTCTTCAATCCTGTTTTTTACGTAATCACGGGCAATCATAAAATTAACTGTGAAATGTTTTCCAACATCCCTTAAAAATTCAAGCAGCCCCAATTTAGATAACCAGGTATAGTTATTAACGATTTTGGCAGATGATTCCCCGCAATCGAAATCCAAGAAGTGTTCAATTTGTTTTTTTATTGAGTCCATGTTGCGCTCAACTTGCTCTAAGGTCAAAAGCTGTCTTTCTTTGGTTTTTCCGGAAGGGTCACCGATCAAGCCCGTGCCTCCGCCCGCTACGGCTATGGGCCTATGTCCAGCACGTTGCAACCATGCCAAACCCATTATTGGAACTAGATGTCCAACGTGAAGGCTATCTGCTGTGGGATCGAACCCTATATATCCAGAGGTAAGCCTGGTCCTAAAAATCCGGGATAATTCATCAGGATCGCTACACCATTCTACAAATCCTCTCTCCTGCAAAATTTGCAATAAGTCCCTTTTCATCGATATTCCTCCTGAAATACGTAATGTTTTTAAAGTCTATTTATACGATTTGTATAAAATGCAACCTACACAAAATACAATAAATGATAGTTATTGTATTTTATTATTGACCATATGTGTTTAAATTATTATACTGCCAAACTATCTCGCCATTACTCAGGTTGTGTATTCCAATAAATAAATGACCTGCACTCCTTAGTTCATCTGCAACTTTAAATAACTTACCAAATTTCTTATCGAACGGCATGCCTTCAGACACCTCGGAGCTAGGCATATCACCTATCATATCCCCTATAGAAAGAATTCTTTCAATATCGTTAGCCACGGAGCCGAAATCT
>NZ_CALETC010000006.1:0-8956 GCF_937920065.1 Acetomicrobium mobile | reverse complement strand
GTCGCCCTCTGATAGAAGAAAGTTATCATGAACCCCAACTACCCACGAGACAGCAGAGTAATTTTACAGGAAACTAAGGACTTGACCGTCATATATAAGTCGTATAAAAGTGAACATGAATTTATGTGAACTTCCTTCAGGCTAAGAGCCGGATGAAGAACACTCTGCGGATGCTTGGAAAAACCCCGCCTCGCGAGCCAACTTCTTTTTATGCTTTACAAATGCCTTCCTCCAGCGTCCGGTGCGAAAGACAAGTATCATTCCAATCCCCTGCACAATATCGGAAGCGTTGATGCCAAGCCAAATGCCTTTATAACCCATTTTGACGACAAGTGCGAAAAAGTAGGCGAAAGGTATTCTAAAACCCAGCTGACCAATTGCGTTGACAATGGTAGGCACTTTGGTGTCTCCCGCGCCATTCATCGCCTGGCCAAGGATGAGCGAAAATGCAAGAAAGGGAAACGTTAAGGCTAGATAATGCAAATACGAGCTACCGATAGTAACGACCTCCGGATGGTCGTTAAAAAATCTTACGAGACTTGGCGCAAAGACCAGGAAAACTATGATGATCGGGATGAGAATAAGTTCATAATATGCAACGGTACGCCATGCAGCCTTTTGTGCTCGCTTCGGCCTTCCTGCGCCCAAGTTTTGCCCCACTAAAACGGCAGCCGCGCCTGCAAACCCGTTGCCGGGCACTATGATGAGCATTCTAAGCCTTGCCCCTATCCCATACGCCGCAAGAGTTACGTGCCCAAAAGATGTGACCAGGCGCATCAAAAAGAGAAAGGACACTTCACGGATAAATACTTGAAGTGAGGCAAAGGAACCGATGCTCACAATCCTTTTCATCAAAGGCGGAAGAGGCTTCAGGTATTTAAGCTTTAAATGAAGCGTGGAGTGTCCAAAAAGAAGATGCCTTAAAAGAAATAGGACGCCAATTCCTCGGGTTAAAACCGTTGCTATAGCAGAGCCGGCTACGCCCATAGCAGGAAATGGGCCATACCCCATGATAAGCATCGGATCAAGAATGATATTAAGGATATTTGCTATTATCAGTGCGTACAAAGGAGTCTTGGCATCTCCTGATCCCCTCAGAGCGAAATTTATTCCCACAAAAATAAAAATGGAAATGGCAAATGCGAAGTTTATCTTAAGGTATTCTCCTGCATATATAAAAACATCACCTGTGGCTCCAAAAAGCTTTAAAATGGGATCTACCAGAAAAAGCGCTACTAATAACATTACGCCCGATCCGATGATACCCAAGATAAGCGTTTGCCCTAAAACAATATCCGACATCTCGTGATTTCCTTCTCCGGTAAAGTGTGCGATGAGAGCCATCGTTCCTACGGCAATGCCCTGAACCAGCATCGTGAGTACCGCCACAACTGTACCGGCAATAGCAAGTGCGGCTACTTCAACATGTCCCAATTCACCGACAAAATATAAGTCCACCATCGAGAAAAGATCTTGCAGCAACCCGCCAATCATCATTGGAGCTGCAAGCTTCCAGATGGATCGCGAAAGTTTGCCTTCTACTAAGTTTTTTTCAATTCTTCGTTCGCGTTCATTTGCCATATAAAAATCGCTCCTTGCAACCTTCAGTCTTTCGTAAAATTCGATTAATCATAGCATATTCAAAAATTATATCATGCACCATAGAGGTATTTACATTCGCATGTGCCGAAGGATAAGCAAAGGTAAGAAATCTTCAATTAGCAAATCATCGGCTTTACATAGACTCTAAGCTTGACCCTTTGTATATACCTACAATATGATATAAACGATATGGACCTCAAATCTGCTACATCAAGTAGTCTCAGTTATAATCAATATGAAGCTTTCATGAATCATATATACTGTATATTATATATTATACTAGATAAAGAAAGGGGGAATGGAGCAAAGGTAGTCCTAGGGAAAAGTTAAAAAAAGCAGCTTAACATAGGTTGGCTAGTTGTTTGTTCAGGGGATTTGTATTTATCAAAGACGTCGTGGCGTCACGATAAGGAGGAGTGGTTAAATGAGAAGGTTATTTCACGTAATGGTGGTTGCTATTGTTGCCATGGCTTTTGCAAGCGTGGCTTTTGCCGGTCCCACCAAGGTGGGGATCATGACGGGCACCACATCTCAAGGGGAAGAAGAGTACAGAGCCGCGCTTGAGATGATCGAAAAATACGGCGAAGACAGGGTAATTCACGTAACCTACCCTGACAAATTCATGGACGAGCAGGAAACCACTATTCAACAAATAATGGGCATGGCTTCCGACCCGGACGTAAAGGCCATAGTGTTGGTGCAAGGTGTTCCCGGTTCGGCAGCGGCCATCGATAAGGTTAAAGAATTTCGTCCCGATATGTTTTTCATCAATATAGTTCCCCATGAAGATCCCTTGTTAGTCGTCCAGAAAGCAGATATTTGCCTTGAGACAGATAATCCCATGCGTGGTGTCACGATCATTGAGCTAGCTGAAAAAATGGGCGCCAAGACCTTCTGTCATATTTCCTTCCCTCGACACATGTCTTATCCCCTTCTCGCTGAGCGCAGAGACATCATGAAGGCCGAATGCGAAAAGCGAGGGATCGAGTTTGTTTTCGTCAACGCACCCGATCCAACCGGAGATGCCGGCATAGCCGGAACACAGCAATTCGTCCTGGAAGACGTTCCCCGTCAGGTGGAAAAATATGGCGTGGACACTGCCTTTTTCAGCACGAACTGTGGAATGCAAGAACCGTTAATAAAGGCTGTCATGACGACAGGTGCCCTCTTCCCGGAGCAGTGCTGTCCCAGCCCTTATCACGGATATCCTGGGTCGCTCGGGATAGAGATACCCCCAGATAAAGCTGGAGATGTGGAATTCATCTTAAAAGCCATTGAAGAAAAGGTTGTCGAAGCAGGCAGGGCAGGAAGATTTGCGACTTGGAAAGTTCCCGCCAACATGGCATTTACCTATGCTTCAACTGAGTATGCCTTTGATGTCGCCGATGGCAAAGTATCGGGATACGATAGAGCTCATATGGAAAAGCTGCTTTATAAGTATTTTGGAGAAGAGTCCAGGATAAGATCGTACGAAAACGTCGAAGCTGGAGTAAAAGCAGATAACTTCTTGCTCATCGTTGGGGAGTCGATAATCTTTGGCGCAAATAAATAGAGAGCATACGTTTAAACAAAGACATTAAAAGCTCTAGCGGGGTTGCTCGCCTGTGAGCGACCCCGCTACGTTGTAGCTTACTTTATCTGAAGGAGGGAGGAATTTCTTAATGGAAGCTCCCCGTCTGGAAATGCGAGATATAAGCAAGGAATATTTCGGCAACAAGGTTTTGCGCTCAGTGAATCTTTCTGTTGCCCCCGGCGAGATTCACGGCCTAGTCGGTGAGAATGGAGCCGGAAAATCAACGTTAATGAATATCTTGTTTGGGATGCCAGTCATAAGAAATACGGGAGGTTTTGAAGGCAGGATTTTTATCGATGGAGAGCCGGTAGAAGTAAACTCGCCCTATGATGCTCTGGAATTAGGCATCGGCATGGTGCATCAGGAATTCATGTTGTTGCCCGGGCTGACCATAACGGAAAATATAAAGATAAATCGTGAAATCGTTAAAGACAACTTATTGAGCAAGTTGCTGGGGAAAAAACTTGGAATCCTTGATTTTGAAAGAATGAGAAGGGATGCAAGGAAAGCGTTGGATCGGGTGGAGTTAAATATCGATGAAATGTTGCCCGTCCTTGGATTGCCCGTTGGATTCATGCAGTTTATCGAAATTGCCCGAGAGCTGGATAAAGACTCACTGAGACTGCTGATCCTGGATGAGCCTACAGCCGTACTGACGGAAAAAGACGCCGAAACGCTGATAGAGGTAATGAAAAAGCTCTCCAGAGAAGGCATTTCTATCCTTTTTATAACTCATAGGTTAAATGAGGTCTTGCGGGTGGCCGACAATATCACTGTTCTCAGGGATGGCGAAGTGGTCGGAAAGCTTCCATCGTCGGAAGCCACCATTGAAGTCCTCGCAGAACTCATGGTTGGACGTAAAGTCGATATATCAGCTCGAGCTCGCAGGGGTTTTGAAGAAGACGCGAAACCGATACTCACGATTAAAGACCTTCACGTCGATATGCCGGGAGAAAGAGTTTCGGGCTTGTCTTTAAATGTTCAAGAGGGAGAGATATTGGGGATAGGCGGATTGGCCGGTCATGGGAAAATAGGAATCGCCAACGGCATCATGGGATTATACCCTGCCAGAGGTTATGTTCACGTCGCAAACTATGGCGAAGTTGAACTTAACTCTCCGCTTTCGGCGCTCAGCAGCGGCATGGCCTTTGTCTCAGAAGATAGGCGAGGAATGGGACTTCTTTTAGACGAAACGATAGAGCTCAACATCGCTGTCCAGGCTTTATTGAGCCGAGGCAAGTTTCTTAAAAAATATTTATTTAACATGATAGACAGAGAGTCAATCCGGAAACACGCACTTAAAATGATTAAAGATCTGGATATACGCTGCACCGGTCCAAATCAAATAGTAAGGCGTCTAAGTGGAGGCAATCAACAAAAGGTCTGCATAGCCAAAGCACTCACCTTGGAACCTTCGATTCTTTTTGTCTCTGAACCGACACGTGGGATTGATGTGGGCGCTAAAAAAATCGTACTCGATCTGCTTTTGCAGCTGAACCAGGAGCTGGGAGTCACAATTATCATGACATCTTCCGAACTTGCCGAGCTTCGTTCTATTTGCGACCGGATTGCCATCATTTACAGAGGTCGCCTGCAGGGTATCCTTCCCGTTGACGCAAGCGACAAAGAATTTGGCTTAATGATGGCAGGGGAACTTTCGGCTGTTAAAGAGGGGGTATTTTGATGACTTCGGGTGATTTCAACGAGCATAGCTTATGGCAAAGGATAAAAGAAGGCGTCGCAAGTTTTGGAGTAGCCAGATCCATAATACTCCTTTTTTTGATCATCCTTTTAATTGCCGCACTGATCTTAGATCTTCCCATGGATCAGATACTTTCGAGCATGCTGAGTCGTTTCGGAATGAACGGCATCCTGGTTTTGGCCATGATTCCAACGATAAGATCAGGGACAGGTCCAAATTTTGGCCTTCCATTGGGAATTTCCTGTGGCCTAATTGCGGCCGTGCTCAGCATAGAACTTGATTTAAGGGGTTTTCAGGCCCTTTTCTTTGCGGTTGGTCTGGGTGGAGCGTTAGGTGCCATAGCAGGTTATTTGTATGGTTTACTGCTCAATAAGGTCAAGGGGCAGGAAATGACGGTGGGAACATATTTTGGTTTTTCAATCGTTTCATTGATGTGCATTTTTTGGTTCTTGGCGCCCTTTAAAAGCCCTGAAATGATTTGGCCCTACGGAGGAAGTGGCCTACGTGTAACTATAGCCTTGGAGGGCCGTTTCGACAAGGTTTTAAATAATTTTCTTGCCTTTGATGTCTTTGGTGTCACGATACCGACGGGATTGCTGCTTTTTTACGGAGCTTTTTGTTTAATAGTGTGGCTTTTTATGCATTCTAAAACCGGAGTGGCTCTTTCGACGGTGGGAGAAAGTCCTCGTTTTGCAGAATCCTGCGGTCTTTCCATAGATCGTTATCGCACTATAGGCTCCGTAGTTTCTCAAGCCTTGGGGGCAGTGGGCATCATCGTATATGCCCAGACATTTGGTTTTTTGCAACTTTACATGGCCCCTCTTTTCATGGCCTTTTTTGCTGTGGCATCCATACTAATAGGAGGAGCAACCTTGAATCGAGCGACCATCTGGCATGCCACGGTAGGTTGTTTTCTTTTCCAGTCGATCCTGGTTGTTTCTATGCCCGTTGCTAACCTGATCATATCTGAGAATCTTGCTGAGGTCGCAAGGATAATAATAAGCAACGGCATCATCCTTTATGCATTGACACGCCGGGAAATCGGAGGTGGCGCCTAATGGCTAAAGATGAAAAAGTTCTCTCTTCGACTTCAAACAACATGCATGAATCGCAAAAAAATCAATTCGAGCTGAAGTGGTTTTTGCGCAAAAATATCGTGCCCGTTTTTTTCTTTGTGCTGTGCGTCATTGGCGGTTACTACAGCGGATTACCGCTGCCTTTTTTACTCAATGAGATCATCACTCGGATGGCCCGAAACAGTTTTTTAGTGATCTCCCTCATAATTCCTGTTTTGGCCGGCATGGGACTAAACTTCGGCATCGTATTAGGGGCCATGGCCGGGCAATTTGCCTATGTCGCCACGGTAAATTGGCAAATGGCAGGACTGACTGGCTTTACGACGACTGCACTTTTATCTATACCCTTAGCCATTTTGTTTGGCTGGTTAACGGGAATTCTTTTTAACCATACAAAGGGAAAGGAAATGATCACGGGAATCATATTGGGATTTTTTGCAAACGGCATCTACCAGTTGATATGTCTTTACTTCATGGGAAACATCATACCCATAAAAGTTCCATCGATGCTCATTCCCGGCAGTATAGGACTGAGGAATACTTTGGATATTAAGCCCATGCAATACGCCCTGGATAACCTTTTGAAAATACAGGTGAAGATCCCGGGCCACGTTTTCCCGGTGTCAATACCCGTTGCAACTTTCCTGGCGATTTTGGCCTTGTGCCTCTTTACGCATTACATTGTAAAAACTAAGCTTGGCCAGGAGTTTAGAATAGTGGGACAGGACATGCATGTTGCAGAGGCATCGGGCATCAACGTGGATAGAGTCAGGATTATCGCTGTTATCCTTTCAACAATATTAGCCGGCCTTGGACAAGTTATTTTTCTACAGAACTTGGGCAACATCAATACCTATGGAAGTCACGTCCAGGTTGGCACTTTCGCCGTTGCAGCCATACTGATTGGAGGTGCATCTGTTAAAAAGGCCACAGTTGGCCAAGCTTTGCTCGGAACGCTTTTGTTTCATACCCTTTTTATAGTGTCTCCCCTTGCAGGAAAAAACCTTGTCGGAGACGCAATGATAGGGGAGTACTTCAGGGTTTTTGTGACATACGGAGTAATAGGCGTTGCCTTGGCGCTTCACGCCTGGCAGAGCTTACAAGAACAAAGAAGAATAGCATTGCTTAAAGCTGATATCAGTGGAGAATAAAAAATATCGATTAATCTGGACAAGACGAGCTTTTACTGAACCTTTGTGTACGCTTTTGAACGAAACCATCGATTTGACTAAAGGACGCATTTCGTACATAATTATACTAAGCTAAAAAAGATAGGTGATGCTAATGTCTGGATTAACGCCAAGAAAAGAAGATTACATTAAGGCCATATATAAGCTCAGCGAAAGAAACAGGGCAGTACGCGTAAAAGATATTGCTCAAGTCATGGGTGTGAGGGCTCCAACCGTTGTAGGGATAGTTTCCATGTTAAAAGAAGACGGATACGTTGAGCAAGAGCCATACGGATATCTCGAGCTTACCGCCTTGGGCAGGGAAAAGGCCAAGGCATTAATTCATAGAGAACAACTGATTTACAAATTCTTTGAAGACGTCTTAAAGCTACCAAGCGACGAGGCAAAAGACAACGCTTGTGCCATAGAACATTATATATCGCCCGTCTGTCTTGAACGCCTTCTTTTCTTTATAGAATTTATATCTACCTGCCCTCACGTCAAGCCCAAGTTCTTGGAGCACTTCAGTAAGTTCATAAATGATGGCGACGATATAAACCTCGCCTGTGTTGCCTGTTGCTGCCACGAGATGTCTCAAGAAAGCGAAGTTGCTCAATAACCCTTTTTCAAGGGGATTGCGGCCAGGTTTTGCAGGTTCCTTATTTTTAAATTGCCGTCGAATGTATTATACTAATGCTAACGTTTAGCGAAGAAGGGAGATCTGTTTTTGCGAAAGTTTCTTCCCTTAATTATTGTGTCGTTCCTTGCTATCCTTTCTATAGGTCTTACCAGTGTCGAAGCTTCGCCGCAAAGCGTAGATACCTTGTTTGTGGCGAAACAATGGAAGGCCTTGGATGAATACTTCACAGTTCACAAAGACTACTTATCGCCTCGAGAATGGTCCCTTTATGCCAATGCGCTTTGGTTCCAGAGTAGGTATGCCGAAGCCCTGGATGTGCTGCTTGAGATACAGGATAAATTCCCCCCTTCGGTAAAGCCTTACGGCGAATTTTATATGGCCCTTGCATTTGAAAGAACTAATCGGCAAGAAGAGGCAAGAGCCTTGCTTTACAAGCTTTGGCCTGTTTCTCCTCGAGCGCTTCGTTTTTATGTAGCCTACGGGCTTTTTCGAACAGAGGAAAATATTGAAAAGGAAAAATGGGGAAGGGCCATGATGTCAGCCGCCTCGGACGATGCCCAAAGGGTGCAAGCTTTGACTGCGCTGTTTTCCATAGATTCGGCCGGGCTCGAAGAAGCATTCGCGCTGCTTGATATTCAACCACAAAATTCGACTGCTTTGAATTTTTTAAAGCGGTTTCCCGAGGACATCGATGCTCGAATTCCCTTTTACCTCGGGTACGCTGCCTTTTTAAAAGGCAACTATAAAGAGGCAGAGGCGCTACTTAAAAAGGTCGACGAAAGCCCCCCTCATTGGCATAAGGCTTATTACTACCGCGCTTACTCCAACTACAGGCTCAGAAACTACGAAGAGGCAGTCACGCTTTGGCACAAACTTGCCACAGGCGGTCGTGATTTTGCCCTGGCTTCCGTCGAAAGACTTGCAATGCTTGCAAGCAAAGGAAACGCAAAGGCCATGGAGGTCTTGAAAATATTGGCAGGACCGGATGGTGAAGTAGCTAGGGCTGCCTTATATCACCTCATCTCATACTACGAAGATATCGGTGACGAGGCAACTGCGCGCGCGCTGACGGATCGGCTTCTTTCAGGAGAAGATGATTTTTATTCGATGAAGGTCTTGTGGCGAATGGGGTGGAAAGCATGGAAAAATGAAGATCACTTGAGGGCAGCCGAGCATTTTAAGCGGGCAAGCGCT
>NZ_CALETC010000005.1:0-12537 GCF_937920065.1 Acetomicrobium mobile | reverse complement strand
CGCTATCTAAATCCAGCCCATTCTCGTTGTAAAGGGAACCTCTAACGGGATCGGCTATGAAGTTTACGATGAATTCGAAGTCGTATCGTTGTTTGAGAGTCTCTTTCTTACGATTCAATATATGAGCCAAACCTTGGCCCACGTTTCCAAATCCGATAATCCCTATCTTCCAAAGCAAAACCTACACCTCCCAAACTGCAAAGCAATCTATGGTCGTCCACGTTGTGATATGATATATATACCTCAATAAGTATAACGAAACAAATAAAAAGGATCAAATCAAACCGCCCCGGCTTCTCCTCAAAACACATTTATTTGAGTCCAGCCACTAAGGCCTCAGTCTCCTGGAAATTGTAATACTTTTCCTAAAAGGTTCTGCAGGCGGAATATTTCCTATCGCATCAAATATCCTCTCGTTGTTGAACCAATCCACCCACTCAAACGTGGCAAACTTGATATCTTTAAGGTCATACCAATGCTTGCGTTAAGAGATTACTTCGATCTTATATAAACCTATTATGCATTCAAGTCAAGACATTTAGTAAGGATCATCGAGACTGCCAACGATATGTTTTATCCCTGCCTCACGTAACTTTTGAGTATAGCGCATGGATAAATACCTGGGGCAAGTGGTCGCTATGGTGGATCAACCCCTTCGTATTCCTTCGGGCGTATAGATCCTGCTCTAAAGCATCAAGTGTGAGGTCGGCATTTAAAGACCTAGGTGCGGCAACCTACGATGCACTTGGTAAATACGTCGACTATGAACGCTACGTAGGCAAGGGCGCTTCACGAGAACGTACGTAAGGCCTCCCGCCTGAAGTTTCTTAAGGCGAAATGCGGTGAAGTTTCGACACACCAGATCTGCTGATCCGACAAGGGACTTTTCAGGAGTCGTGGTCTTTGATTTTCGACCACGAAACGCTCCTTTTAAGTCCATATCCTTCATCAGACGCTTTACGGTTCACCTGAGCTACCTTTATGCCCTCTCTATTAGGTTGCCTCCATATTACCGAAGGGAGGGTGGTCCTTGATATTTTTTTACCTTACCCAACCTTTTTACATACTATAGGGAAATTTGATCCTCTGTCCAGAAACAAACTGTACCCTTTTCGAGGGCTGCTGCCTAACTCGTCTCTTCTTCCGCAAATGTGCGAAATTTATTGTACGTTATCTGGAATTTGTCGAGTCTGCGAAGTGTACGCGTGTTTAGCTGCTCTAAACATTCCGGGATAGCTTTATTTAGCTCCTCAAGGCTACAGGAGGTCCTGGTCCTGCGTCGCAATACCACCAATATCCACCTCTTGGCTATGAGAACCTCTACCTCGGCTTTGACCTAAAATAGAATGTGGTGGCTGGATTGCTTCGAAAAATGGATTATAAGTCAATCTGTCTAATTCGTGCACATTTAAGTTTTGCTTAAAATATTCTAATGCTGCCATCAAGCAAGGCTATTTCTAATACCTGTTTGCCATTTTATCTATTGCTTCCCACAGACCCTGCAGGTAAACTGCACCTAATGCCCTGTCGTAAAGGCCATAACCCGGTCGTCCTGTTTCACCCCATATCATGCGCCCGTGGTCCGGTCTTGCGTACCCATCAAACCCTATGTCATAAAGGGCTTTGACGATCTCGAACATGTCAAGCGATCCGCATTTTGACAGATGTGCACATTCGTAGAAATCCTTTTCAGAGGTAAACTTAAGGTTTCTGAGGTGTGCAAAATGAATTCTTTTTTCTTTACCAAACTCTCGTATAAGTGCAGGGATATCATTTTCTCTGTTTGCTCCCAAAGAACCGGTACAAACGGTAATTCCGTTATATTCGCTTTTATTTAGATCGAGGAATTTGCGAATGTTCTCCCGGTTCGTTATCACTCTAGGTAAACCGAAAATGGGCCAGGGAGGATCGTCTGGGTGTATGGCCATCTTTATGTCGCACTCCTCGGCAGAAGGTATGATGCTGTCCAGGAAATATTTGATGTTTTTCCAGTATTTGTCCTCGGTCATGTCTTTATATCTTTCTATGGTCTTTGAGATTTCCTTAAGCCTTTCGGGCTCCCATCCGGGGAGTTCTGAATCCTTCGACTGTTCCATGAACTGCTCGGCAAAGTGTTCGGGGTCTATCTTGGAGACGAAATCGTGCCTGTATACCATGGTCCTTGAACCTTCGTCAAGTTTGTGCTCCAGTTCCGTCCTCAGCCAGTCGAAGGCGGGCATGAAGTTATAGCAGATCACCTTCACCCCTATTTGGGAAAGGTTTTTCATTGTCTTTATATAATTTTCTATGTACCTGTCCCGCGTTTTGAGACCTAACTTTATATCCTCATGTACGTTTACGCTTTCAATTACTTCTAATTTGAGGTCGTGGCTTTCAACTTCTGCCTTTAGCGCCTTAAGTCGCTCCAATGGCCACACCTCTCCTACCGGGACATCCATTAGGCTTGTTACGATGACATCTACCCCGGGGATTTGTCTGATTTGTTCTAAAGAAATACGATCATGTCCATGTCCAAACCAACGAAAGCTCATCTTCACGATATATCTACCTCCATATTTACGTACTTGTTAAGCGTCCTTCGCACAGCGCCTGGTGCGGTCAACATTTCCTCAAACATGCCTTCGATTTTAGGCGCAAGGCCGTGCTCGCATAGATCGATCCCAAAAATTGATTTGTTGGATAAAATAGGCCTGAGTATATCGCCAAAGGGGCCTTTGTCGCCGATAGATATGTGCTTCATTTTTTCGTGTAATTCGGGAAGCATAGGATCGGGGCTCAGCTCGAATGCCTCTCCTTTATCATCTGTTCCAATCAAATAGCGAAGCCATCCAGCGAAAAAAAGGGGAATATAGGTCAAAGCAGTGATATCGTGTCCTTTTGCGATGTGCGCTTTAAGCGTCTCTCCGAAGCGGATCGGAATCTTTTGAGAGGTATCACATGCTATCCTTTGTGGAGTATCCGGAATGAAGGGATTGGGCAGGCGCTCTTCTATGACTTCGCGCATGAACTGCTCGGGATCTATAATGCCGGGGTTTACGACGACAGGTAACATCTCGTCGTACCCAGCCCTTTCGATCAAGGATTTTAAATCGTCGTCACGCATCTCTTCAAAGATGGTCTTATATCCGAGAAGACATCCAAAAATCGCAAGCATCGAATGAAGGGGGTTTAAGCAGGTGCAAACTTTCATTCTCTCTACTTTATCGACGGTGTCTTTATCGGTAAATATGACACCTGCCTTTTCTAGCGGAGGACGAGAATTCGGAAAAGCATCTTCTATGACTAGATAGTGGAAATGCTCGGTATTCACGAAGGGTGCAATGTAAGTGTTTTGGGATGTGCATATGATCTCCATGTCTTCTAAACCGTCCGATTCCAGCAGGGCCTTTATCTTTTCAGACGGCCTTGGCGTGATCTTATCTATCATGCTCCAGGGAAAAGTCACAAGTTTTGGGTCGTTGATGTAATTTACGAAGCCGAGATCGACAAAACCTTTCTTTGCCCAATTTGTTGCGAATGTATTTATAGCTTCGTAGAGCTTGTCGCCATTATGAAAGAAATTATCCATGCTTACCAGAGCAATTGGCAGCCTTCCGGCTTGATATCTTCTATAACACAACAAGGTTACGAGGCACATTATGGTCTTTGGTGCGCTAGGGAAATTTTCAAATTCATGGAGGACCTGTGGGAAATGTTCCCCCTTCGAATCGACTAAAGAGTATCCCTTTTCGGTGATCGTAAAACTTACCATCTGAAGGGATGGGGAGGTAAAAATCCTTGAAAGTTTATCAATGTTGTCGCTTGCGGTTAAAGCATCGGCAATACTTCCTATGACTTTCTTTTGCATGGATCCGTCGGATTTTATCGAAACGACAATGCTCAAATTATCGTAAGGGTCGTAAATCTTTCTTATTATTTCCTCGTCAAAGGCTTCGCAAGCTATTATTCCTCTATCGCAGAGACCATTGTTGAGTAAGGTCTGATGCAATGCAGCCGGCAGAGCTCGAAATATGTTTCCGGCACCAAAATGCAGCCATATCGGTTCACTGGTTGTAGACTTTTTTATTTCCTGCAAATTAAAAGCAGGTAGTTCGTATCCTCTTTCTTGCCATTCGTCGCTCTTTTCTAAATCGTGCACGCGAAGCTTCACCCTACATCACCTGCATTTTGAATGGTTTAAAAAGAGCTTCATATGCAAACTGCTTGCATACTACCATACCCATGTGTAAATTGTCAAAGAATCGATGGCTCTTGACCGCGTCAAGTTTTTTGTAGAATTTCCTGGAACCGCTTCGAGCTATTGTCAAGCCTGGTATATGGCGTTCAAGCGACACTCTCCTCGAATTGATCCGTTACCCCTATACCGTCCTTGAAAATGACACCTTCAATCACCCTGCTATAAGATTAGAGCCTTTAATGCGAAACCGCCGTTTCTGTAATGCACGGCATGAAAGTCGAAGAAAGCAAGAAGCTCTTTTCTGTCTTTTTTGCAGACAGGCCGTGGCCTTTGGGTAGAAGTGCCCGTGCTCTTCCAACAATAGATCCAATCCTATTCCAACACCTTTCTAAAGCAATTTGAAGGGGTCATCACCCTCTGATAGAATAAAATTTCCACAAACCTAAACTATCCAAGAGATAGCGATGACCCCTTGCTTACTTACCTTGAATGAGGGGGATTGACGTCATCTATTTTCTGGCAACGACGAGAGCTTGAAGAAAGTCTTAAAGCAATTTGCAAATCAACTTCTGGAACAACAAAGAACTAAAGCAGAACCGTGTATCGACGTTGAGGCAGGTAAGTACGTTGTTGATGGAACAGGACGAAATATGGTAAATGAGGCAAGAAGTACTTCGAGATGGATGAATATTGGGAATGGAAAAAACAGGAACAGGGGCAGAAACATAAGCAACAGTGCGAGATGGGTGAAGTAGCTCCAATTATAGCGGGAGTTTAACCTCTAAATTTAATCAGAGGGTAATTTTACAGAAGATTAAGGACTTGACCGGTTATACCGGGCAAAATGATGTTAAACAAGCAATAGAAGTTACAAAATATTGTTATTCAAATAATAGGTTTCAGCTGCTTTATATTATTATATTAAACGGGAATAGAGGGCGTCAATATACGAGAGAGCCTGTCGAGCAGCGCTATCACCGTCAGGTAAGGGTAAAGCTTCTATGCCAATATAACCATCATAGTTAATTTCGAGTAAAGTAGCTAAAATTTCAGTAAAATTGATATGACCCAAACCAGGCACACACCTATTGCTATCTGCAAAATGTAGATGCTCTAAATAAGAAGAATATCGTCTTATAGTTTCTGCGATAGATTTCTCTTCTATATTCATATGAAAAGTGTCTAAATGTAGACCGATTGCCCTAGAACTAACCTTTTCAATAAATTCAACTGTTTGTTCAGCAGTATTAAGATAATTTGATTCATATCTGTTAATTGCTTCTAAAACAAGTCGCACACCTTTATTCCGGGCATAATCAGCACACTCTTGTAAGCAGGTGATGACTCTTTCTAGGGCTATTTCTCGCTCATTCCTGTTTTCAGGAAGCAAACCTTTAATGGTACCAATTATTACCTTTGCCTCCAATAGGGCAGCGAAATCAATGTGGTCTTTAATTCTTTGCACTGCTGCATTTCGTATACCTTCATCCATAGAAGTAAAACATATTTTTTCATCTACATAAGCCTGACCTGTTCCTATAGTAGATACGGTGAGATTATTGCTTTTTATGACTGATATTATATCAGAGATATCAATTGTTTTAGGGTTACGAATATGCAATTCAATAGCTTTATATCCGATTTCCCTCGCCTTATTTATTTCTTCTATATAATTCCCCTGTAAGATAATGGGAGCAAATTTAGAACCAAGACCAGAGATTGTTACGCTCAAGTTTATGCTACTCATACTATCACTTTCCTTTCATTATATTTAAGTGGAATATATTTAAGTGGAATCCACCCGAGCATTAACTTTGACTCGGGCAGCCAGCTTATCCAATTTGCACCGTCCTCAAGGAGCGGTCACTTTCTTTTCTCCCCTAAAAATCTCCTACAAATATTTTACGCGATCATTTTCAATTTGACAAAACTCTCGATCATGATGTAGAATATATTTCCAGAGTGTGGAATTTTTGTGCTGATTATTAATAAGAAAGCATGGGTCACATAATTATGGAAAATCACATTTTTATAAGTGATGATTTCTTACTGGAAAGTCAGGCTGCACAAAAACTTTATCATGAATATGCAGAACCTATGCCTATTATTGACTATCACTGCCATTTGCCAGCCTCAGACATTGCGGCCGACCAAATGTTTGAGAATATAACCCGCGTGTGGCTAGGCGGAGATCACTACAAATGGCGCGCAATGAGAACGTGTGGTATTGATGAAAAGTATATAACTGGAGATGCCTCTGATGAAGAAAAATTTAAAGCCTGGGCAACGGTCGTGCCCAGGCTTGTTCGTAATCCTCTTTACCATTGGACCCATCTGGAATTAAAGCGTATATTTGGAATTGATGAGATATTAAACCCTGACACAGCGAGTGATATTTACAATAGGTGCAATGAGCTATTACATCAAAGAGATTTTTCAGTACGGTCCATACTAGAGAAATTTAAGGTTGAAGCCTTATGTACTACTAATTACCCTGCAGAAAACCTGGAACATCACAAAACCATCCGTGATACTCAATGCAAGACAATAGTACTTCCATGTTTTAGACCTGACAAAGCCTTGGATGCGCATCTTCCGGAAGAATTCAATAATTTGGTGAATTCTTTAGAAAGGTTAACAGGTCTCTCAATCAATTCCTTTGAAGATTTCACAGAATCTTTATGGAAAAGGCATCAATTTTTTCATGAAAACGGCTGTCGTATATCTGATTATGGCATAGAAACTGCTTACTCAGCAGATTGGACTATCGAAGAGGTTAACAGGGCTTTCGTTAAAGTAAGATCCGGACACCCCCTAGAAAGGAAAGACCTTTTGAAATTCCGCTCAGCTGTGCTTTATGAACTTCTTTTAATGGACTACAAACAGGAATGGGTACAACAACTTCATCTTGGAGCTATGCGAAACAACAACTCAAGAATGATGACCCTTCTTGGCCCTGATAGCGGATACGACTCCATTGGAGACTTCGAGCAGGGGATGCCTTTGGTTAAGTTACTAGACAAATTAGACAGGACTGGCCATCTTGGCAAAACTATAATTTATTGCCTTAATCCTAGAGATAATGATCTTATCGCCTCTATTATCGGCTGTTTTCAGGATGGTATTACGCCAGGCAAAATCCAGATGGGATCGGCATGGTGGTTTAACGACCATAAAGATGGGATGACTAAGCAAATAGAAGCTCTTTCATCTATAGGTGTTTTATCGACTTTTGTTGGTATGCTCACAGATTCCCGCAGTTTCTTGTCCTATCCTAGACACGAGTATTTTAGACGAATACTGTGCAATATCTTAGGAAGAGATATGAGTAATAGAGAATTGCCAGATGATTATCAACTTATCGGTGGGATAGTCCAAGATATATGTTACTATAACGCGAAGAAATATTTTCAGCTTCATGAAGCGTACAATAGTATATAGCATATAACGAGATTGCAACCTAATATCATCTAGAATTAATTTATTGATAAAATAGTAAATAGTAGTAGAACCATTAAAAAACAGGAGGGATTGTTATGAGGAGGTTTGTTGCTTTTTGTGTTATATTGGCCGTCTTAGGGCTTTTCTTCTCTGTTAACATACCAGCACAGGCACAACCGCAAATCGTGATGAGACTCGCAGAAACACACGCTCCTGATTATCCTACAACAAAAGGTGACTACGAATTTGCGCGTTTGGTCGAAGAAAGAACAAATGGGCGTATTAAAATCGAAGTTTATCCGAGTTCTCAATTGGGAGAAGAAAAATCTGTGATCGAAGCAGTACAGTTTGGCGCTATAGATATTACTCGTGTTAGCATATCTCCAGTTGCTAGTTTTTCACCTAACCTAGATGTGCTTCAGATGCCTTACCTATACAGAGACAGTGAGCACATGTGGATGGTGCTTAATGGACATATAGGAGAGGCGTTCTTAAATTCCTTGGAGACTAAAAATTTCATTGGACTCGGTTGGTACGATGCAGGTGCAAGGCATTTTTATAACTCTAAAAAAGAAATTAAATCAGTATCCGATTTAAAAGGCATGAAAATAAGAGTTCAGGAAAGCAAGCTAATGGTAGATTTAATTTCTTGCTTAGATGCCGTTGCTACTCCAATGCCATTCGGGGAGGTTTATAGTGCATTACAGACAGGTGTAATAGATGGTGCTGAAAACAACATACCAAGCTACTACTCCACTAGCCATTATGAAGTAGCAAAATACATCACGCTTGATGGGCATACTAGAGTCCCTGAAATAATAATTGCAAGCAAATTGTCTTGGGATAAATTGTCAAAAGAAGATCAAGAGATCATCAAACAAGCAGCAAAGGACTCCACTCCCTATCAAATTAAACTCTGGAAAGAATTCGAAAAATCAGCAGAAGAGAAAACAAGAAAAGCTGGTAGCATTTATACAGAATTAACCCACGAAACGCTTGAAGAATTTCAAAAGGCAGTTCAACCGATGTACGATGAACTTAGCCCAGAATTGAAAGAAATAGTAAATCAAATTAGAAATGTTAAGTAGGCATAAACAATCCTATTTAGTCACGGTCAAATAAACACACTCTTCTCCGGGGTCGCCTAAGTAAAAACTGGGGCGTCCTGGAGAAGAGTAATTATGGCATCAACACGTGATTGCTTAACATACATTGAGCTTAACTACAAATAGAAGCATATGAATAAAGATACGATTTATAAAAGCTCTTTATCCATAACATGCAATAAGTCAGGAGGGTAGCATTGGTAAAAATGGATAAACTCAATAGAGTGCTTGCTTTTATTGATCGTTTCCTAATAATGATTGCAAAGATTTTACTTACTGTAATGGTCATAATCGTATCGGTAAATGTTTTTATGCGATATGTGCTAAATTCTGGAATTCTATGGGCAGAAGAAATATCGTTAGTTTGTATTGTTTGGTTTACTTTCATCGCTTTAGCCCATGGAGTGAAGGAGAAGTTACACATTAACATGAATTTATTACCTTATAAAATTGCACAAAAGCTCGATATTATACTTAATAAACTATCAAATATTACAATTTTATTCGTCGGATATATAATGGTCCATTACGGGATAAAACTGGTAAATGTAACTTCTAGATCTATACTTCCTGCTTCTAATTTACCAGCATCCGTTATTTATTTTCCCCTTATTTTATCAGGAATATTGATCATTTCTAATTGTTTAATCGAGATCATGAGCTTTAGCAATTCATTGAGAGGTCATGACTAATGCAAAGTACAGCAATAGCGGCATGGATTTTGTTTGGCTCTTTTGCAACTATGCTAATATTAAGAATTCCGATAACGTTCGCACTGGCAGCATCGTCAATCTTTACTGCCATATACCTTAAAATACCGCTTATGGTAATAATACAGCAAATGGTACAAGGAGTTAAGTCCTTTTCGCTTATGGCAATACCGTTTTTTATTATTGCAGGCGAGATTATGGGAGAAGGTGGGATTTCTAAACGCTTAGTCGAATTTGCAAATGTTATTGTAGGAAGATTTCGAGGGGGTTTAGCTCTTGTTAACGTGCTAGCTAGTACATTTTTTGGCGGAATTTCGGGATCAGCAGTAGCCGACGTTTCCTCCATAGGTGCCATTCTAATACCAATGATGGAAAAGCAGGGATACGACACCGACTATTCTGTTGCAGTCACAGTAACGAGCGCATGTCAAGGAATTATTATCCCACCAAGTCACAACATGATCATATATTCACTCGCCGCAGGCGGGGTTTCTGTGGGTCGTTTATTTCTGGGAGGCTTTATCCCAGGAATAACACTAGGAATAGCATTGATGATCGTGAGTTATATAATGGCTGTTAAACGCAACTACCCTACGGAAAGACCATATTCCTTTAAAGAAGCGCTTTTGATAACCAAGGACGCCTTATTTGGAATATTCACTGCAGTAATCATACTTGGCGGTGTCATCTCAGGCATCTTCACAGCTACTGAATCGGCTGCTATAGCCTGTGTATATGCCTTTATAATTACCTTTTTCGTCTATAGGGAAATACCCTTATCTCGAATGAACAAGATACTCTACTCATCCTTAAGGACTCTTGCAATGGTCATGAGTTTAATTGCTGCTGCAAAAGCTTTTGGATGGCTATTGGCATACCTCAGAATTCCTGCTCTCGTTACCACCTCTCTTTTAAATATTACAACAAATCCAATCCTGTTGTTATTGCTTATCAATGGGCTATTGATTTTATTGGGATGCATTATGGATATGGCTCCGCTTATCTTGATAACAACACCTATTTTATATCCCATAGTTGTTAATAATTTAGGCATGGATCCCGTACAATTCGGAATTATGATGATGCTCAACCTGGCAATAGGACTCTGCACTCCCCCAGTAGGTTCGGCTCTATTCGTCGGTTGCGCTGTTGGGAAAATCCCAATTGAAAAAGCCACAATGGCGATGCTTCCCTTTTATTTAGCGATGATTGTTGTTTTATTATTAGTCACTTTCATTCCTGTTATGAGTTTGTTTATTCCTAATTTATTGATGGGATAATAATTACTTTAGGAGGATTAAATATGCAAAGACTTACGCGTAACTCATTAAAAGATATATTATCCAAAGAAATAATTTTTCCTAAAGAGAAGACCCTCGATTTACCGGTAAAGGTTTTGCAATTCGGTGAGGGAAATTTCTTGAGGGCCTTTGTTGATTCGCTCATCCAAATAGCGAATAACGAAAATGTATTTGGGGGTCGCGTCACAATAATTCAACCAATTCCAGAGGGCAGAGCAGATGCTATTAATGCCTCTGATGGCCTTTTTACTCACGTAGCCCGCGGAATGTATAAAGGTCAGCCAAAAGAGGAGATCAGGATCGTTGGAAGTGTTGACAAAGCCCTTAAGTCTTATGGCGAATGGGATAAGGTTC
Organism: Acetomicrobium mobile; assembly: GCF_937920065.1. NCBI lineage: Bacteria > Thermotogati > Synergistota > Synergistia > Synergistales > Acetomicrobiaceae > Acetomicrobium > Acetomicrobium mobile. The sequence continues at coordinate 1,448 of NZ_CALETC010000005.1, read as the reverse complement.
TTGATGCAGCAAAAGACCCCGCCATCAAAATCGTCGTCTCGAATACAACCGAAGCAGGAATTGCCATATCACCTGACGATCGCTTCGATAGTAATCCGCCTCGCTCTTTTCCTGCCAAAGTCACCAGACTTCTTTACGAACGTTTTAAGGCCCTTGGCAAAGATAAGGCTAAGTTGGTGTTTATCCCATGCGAGCTTATAGATCGCAATGGGGACATACTGAAGGAATGTGTATTAAAGCTATGCAACAATTTTGGTTTGGAGAAAGATTTTATCGACTGGGTAGACAAAGATTGTACGTTTTGTTGCTCCTTAGTTGACAGGATTGTCACAGGACATCCAAGGGATGAGATCGGAGACCTAACGAAGAGATTGGGATACGAAGACAACAACCTCGTCGTATCTGAGCTATTTCATTTATGGGTCATAGAGGGACCAAGCTTTGTAAAAGACATTTTCCCGTTAAACGAGTCAGGCCTCAACGTAATCTTCACCGATGACATTACGCCATACAGAACACGAAAGGTTCGCATTCTAAACGGAGGACACACATCCACTGTCACTTTAGCTTATGCTGCAGGATTAAATTATGTAAAAGAAATGGTTGAGCATCCAATTATAGGTGCATACTTGAAAGACCTCCTTTTTGAGGAGGTAGTTCCTACCGTTCCCGGCAATAAATCAGAAATATCGGCATTCGCACAAGAAGTGCTAGAAAGATTCAAAAACCCCTACATTAAGCACTCCTTGCTGGACATAACTTTAAATTCGACGAGTAAACTCGCCGTTCGTGTAATACCAAGCCTTGTTGATTTCTATTCCATGAGCGAAAAGCTGCCCAATCGCTTACTTTTATCCATTGCTGGATATCTTAGATTTTACAAAATCACAAAAACTGACGGAAAAGCTTTCTTTGGCATGCGCGATAATGGAGAAGAATATCCCATCAGGGATGATCGCGAAATACTTGAGTACATGAAGAACATTTGGGATATCCCCGATGCCACTCCAAGCCTAGAACAATGCCGAACCATTGCAGAAAAAGCCCTCTCTCATCCAAAACTAGAAGCCGAAGCTTTATTAAAAGTGCCAGAAATGTTAGAAAGAATTGCCCTTTATTTACACGACCTTTTAACAAAAGGCGCTATTAACACTATAAAAGAAATAAATATTGCCATACGAGGGGAGGAATAAGAAAGTTGTTCGACGTTGTTAAATATATTTCTTCTGCAAAACTAATTGCCGTTGTAAGAGCTAAAAGCGCAGAGGAAGGATTGAAATTGTGTAACTCTATTCGCGACGGAGGAATAAAGATCATTGAAGTCACCATGACCGTACCCAAAGCGATACAAACCATAGAAATCCTCCAAGAGAATATGGCGGATCAAGATGTCTTAATAGGAGCTGGGACTGTCTGCGATTCGGAAACTGCTGTAGCTTGTATTAAGG
>NZ_CALETC010000004.1:0-3258 GCF_937920065.1 Acetomicrobium mobile | reverse complement strand
AGGCCGATTGCCTCGACGCGGGGATACCGATAAAGGTATCACGCTTTCCCATGGTAGGCAATGGAAGGGCTTTAACCCTTGGAGAAGCCATAGGAATGGTAAAGATCGTAGCTGAAGAAAAATACGAAAAAGTCTTAGGAGTGCATATCTTGGGGCCCAACGCGACGGAGCTCATATCCACCGCCGGCATGGCGCTCATGTTAGAAGCTACTGCGGACGAGATTGCAAACTTGATCTTCGCCCATCCAACCGTCGGAGAGGCTTTGAAGGAAGCGGCCCTATTACTTCAAGGAAAGGCGATCCACTTCCCCAAGGCGTAAAAGCTATTTGGCGGAGGGGGTAGCAAGTTGAAAGGTTATTTTCCGGACTGGCTAAAAATAGAGGCACCTGCCGAAGGTGTCCTTGATGAAATGCAAAAACTTATAAAGGGCCTGTCGCTTCACACGGTGTGCGAAGAGGCCAACTGTCCAAACGCAGGAGATTGCTTTGGCTCCCATACGGCGACTTTTTTGCTGATGGGAGACGTATGCACCAGGAATTGCTCTTTTTGCGCCGTAGAACACGGAAAGCCCATGCCCTTGGACCAAAATGAACCCCTAAGGGTAGCCGAAGCTTGCCGTACGCTGGAGCTCAAATACGTCGTCTTAACCTGCGTCACGCGCGACGACTTGAGCGATGGCGGCGCCTTTCACATGGCATCTGTCGTAAGAAAGGTAAAGGAATTAAACCCTGGTGCGAAAGTCGAGCTTTTGGTCTCAGATCTTGGCGGCAACTGGGAAGCTTTGCGGTGCTTGCTTGAAGCTCCCTTGGACGTTATAGGACATAACGTCGAAACTGTTCCATCACTTTACCCGAAGGTAAGGCCACAAGCCATATACGAAAGAAGCATTGACCTCATAGAAAAGGCCAAAAAAATAGCTCCACATATCTTGACCAAGTCCGGGATAATGGTCGGTCTGGGCGAGCGTTTCGACGAAGTGGTCCAAGTCATGAAAGATCTTTTAAGTGCCGGATGCGATATATTCACGATAGGACAATACCTGCAACCGTCCCCACATCACTTCCCATTGAGGGAGTACGTTTCCCCCGCTCAATACGAAGAATACGAAAGAAAAGCCTATGAGTTGGGATTTAAGTCCGTGGTTGCAGGGCCTTTGGTTCGAAGCTCATACAGGGCGGATATTTGCTATGAAAAAGCCTTTAAAAAGGGAGGTGATAAAGTCATTTAACTGGCCTTTGTTGGCTAAAAAAATTACAAGCAAAAGGAGGTAGGGGTCTCCATGGCTGTAGAAAAAGAAAAGTTACAGTGGATGTACAAAAACATGTTGACCATCAGGAACTTTGAAGAGAAGGTGGCGGAGCTTTTCGCCGCAGGCAAATGCTACGGCTTCGTTCACCTTTACGTAGGAGAGGAGGCCGTAGCTACCGGAGTGTGTGCAAATCTTCGCAAAGAAGACTACATCACAAGCACACACAGAGGACATGGCCATCTGATCTCAAAAGGCGGCGACCTGAAACTCATGATGGCCGAACTTTTCGGCAGGCGCACGGGATACTGCAAGGGCAAGGGCGGATCAATGCATATAGCAGACGTCGAGCTTGGGATCTTGGGTGCAAACGGAATAGTTGGTGGCGGTTTCCCCATCGCTGTGGGAGCAGGATTTACTGCGAAATACAAGGGCACAGATCACGTGGTGGCCTGCTTCTTTGGAGACGGCGCGTCAAACCAGGGAACCTTCCATGAAGCCTTAAACATGGCCTCCATATGGAAGCTGCCGGTCATATTCGTCAACGAAAACAACCTCTACGGCATATCGCTTTCGCAGAAGAAATCGATGAACGTTCCCGATGTGGCCGCCAGGGCTGCTGCTTACAACATTCCCGGACTCGTCGTTGACGGAAATGACGTATTGGCGGTTTACGAGGCCGTCCAAGAGGCGGTCAAGCGTGCGCGCTCCGGAGAGGGACCGACTCTGATCGAGTGCAAGACCTATCGCTACAGGGGCCACTTTGAGGGCGACCCGACAGTCTACCGCAGCGATGAGGAAGTCGAGGAATGGAGGAAAAAAGACCCGATTCCGCGATTTGAAGCAACACTTTCTCAAATGGGAATAATGACGGAAGAACAGATGGAGAAGATTCGCTCGGAAGTATCCGAAATGATCGAAGAAGCCGTTAAGTTCGCAGAAGAAAGCCCGTGGCCATCTCCGGAAGAAGTCCTTGAGGACGTATACGCGTGAGCGAGGAGGCGATGAGGATGAGGAAGTTAACGATTCGAGCTGCAATAAATGAGGCCCTGCGTCAGGAGATGAGGCGCGACCCCAACGTGTATGTGATTGGCGAGGACGTTGGCATATTCGGCGGCTGTTTTGGGGTAACGGCCGGGTTGATAGATGAATTTGGCCCTGAGCGGGTTGTAGATACCCCCATTACAGAAAGCGCCATAGTAGGCAATTCTCTGGGCGCCGCGGCCACGGGACTGAGGCCTGTAGCTGAAATAATGTTCATGGACTTCGTTGGCGTTACCATGGACCAGATATACAATCAGGCGGCGAAGATGCGCTATATGTTCGGCGGAAAGGCCAAGATTCCCATGGTCATAAGAATGGCTTGTGGGGCGGGAGGTTCTGCGGCAGCACAGCACTCGCAATCCCTAGAGGCGTGGTTTATGCACGTTCCGGGCTTAAAGGTAGTTGCTCCCTCCACCGCTTATGATGCTAAGGGTCTTTTGATAAGTTCCATCAGAGATGACAACCCCGTGATCTTTGTAGAGCATAAGTTCATATACGATATCGAAGGAGAAGTGCCCGAAGAAATTTACACCGTACCCCTAGGCAAGGCAGACGTCAAAAGAGAAGGAGACGACGTAACTGTCGTAGCCACCATGGCCATGGTTTACAAGGCCTTGGAAGCTGCCGAGGAACTTGCAAAAGAAGGTATCAGCGTTGAAGTCGTGGATCCGCGGACACTGCAGCCGCTGGATAACGAGACGATCATTAATTCCGTTAAAAAGACGCACAAAGTCGTAGTAGTTCACGAGGCCGTCAAGTTTGCAGGTCCCGGTGCCGAGATCGCTGCCATGATTGCCGAAGAAGCCTTTGATTACTTGGATGCGCCGGTAAAACGTGTTGGCGCTCCCTTTACGCCGGTACCCTTTAGCCCCGTGCTTGAACAAGCATACATCCCAAGCACGGAAAAGATAATTGCCGCAATAAAAGAGGTCGTGGCGTAACGTTTGTATTGCAAAAGAGGGGGCGT
>NZ_CALETC010000003.1:0-2065 GCF_937920065.1 Acetomicrobium mobile | reverse complement strand
AGCTGCAAAGAGCATGTCAGTTCTCAATCTGGCGTTCATTTGAATCATCAAGTACCCTAAGCCCTTTTGAGCGCCTACCCATTCCCCAAGTACTGCCCCGATTGTAGCGACGGCGACGGCCATCTTAAGCCCGGCAAAAAATGAGGGCAGGGCGGCAGGCCAATAGAGAAGGCGCATCTTTTTCCAAAAAGATGCATCGAGGAGGTCGAAAAGCACCTCATAATCCGGGTCAACTTGTTTAAAACCAGAGTGCAATGAAACGGTCAAAGGAAAAAATATTACTATAGTGGCCATGATGATTTTGCTCAAAAGTCCGTATCCAAACCACACGACAAGCAAAGGGGCCAAAGCGAAGATTGGTATGGCCTGCGATATGACGAGAAAGGGCGTTACTGCGGCATCGATGCTTGGAAAATTAAACATGACCATTGCAAGGGGTATGGATATGGCAAGGCTAATCAGTAAACCGAGTAAAATCTCGACCGCGGTAACTAGCGTGTTTTCTAAAAGCAAAGGTGCTTGAGAAAAACACGTATATAAAATAAGACTTGGAGCAGGAAGTATGAATTTAGGAATGTGCAAAAAGTTTACCGAAATTTCCCATATCACAAGGATAAATGTTAAGACTAAAAAGGATGTTCGCCTATACATTGACGAGCTCTCCTTTTAGCGTGGAAAATATATTTTCTGCCATCTCCGTTAACTCGAAGTCCAAATGATACCTGGGCTTTGGCAAATTGCTTAAGTCGATCTCCTTTATTATGCGCATGGGTAAGTGTGAAAGTAAAAATATCTTATCCGCAAGCATTAAAGCCTCCATTACGTCGTGGGTGATCATCAATACGGTTTTGTCGAATTCCAACTGGATGCGCAAAATTTCGTTTTGAAGCAATCGCCGGGTAAGTGCGTCAAGAGCTGAAAGAGGTTCGTCTAGCAAGAATATTTCTCTGTCAAAAAGCAAGGTGCGGACCAAAGCGGCTCTTTGGCGCATGCCTCCGGATATTTGATATGGAAAGTAATGCTCGAATCCTGATAAGCCAAATCGGGATAAAAGACGTTTTGCCTTGACTTCTCCGGCCTTTAAATCTCTCTTTAAAGTTTTTATCGGGATCAAAACGTTGTCCAAAATGTCGAACCACGGAAGCAGCAAATCTTTTTGGAGCATCATTGCGGTATTTTCTTTCAAGTTTAGTGCCTTTAGCCCCTCCCACTCTATGTGACCACCATTAGAGGGTTCTATCCCGGCAATGACGCGAAATAAAGTACTTTTACCGCATCCAGAGGGTCCTAAGAAGGCGGCAAAACCTCCCTTTTCTACCATGAAGCTTATATTTGTAAATACCGTGAGATCTGAGTAAATTTTGCTGATGTCGCAAACCCTTAACAAACTAAAGCCGACCTCCTTATTTAAGGATCAGTCGGCATATTGGGGAAGGAATTATTTTTTGAAGGCCTAAAAATTTACACCTTCCCTACGCCGGCATGACCCGGATCAGGTTCTAAGGGTCGAAGCTTTTTAGCTTCCTCTCAGTCGGTAAACCGACTCCCCCAGGACACATTTATAATTTTAACACAAAGTTTTACCGCCTGTTAAATAAACATCTTTAAGTTTATGTTTTGGCAAGCTTATTTGGGTGGATCACATTCTTCAGTGAGTACGTATATCATTGACGGCTTTACGCTGAATGAAACGTTTTGGCCTTCGTTCAGGTTTAAAGTGGAATAAGAATCTTTGGGATGCTCCGTGTGCCATTCTATTCCGGCACTATGAATGTAAAGCCGTACTAAGTGGTTCATCTCAATTCTTTCTATTATCTTTCCCTCCATGGCATTGGGCTTTAATTCCGGGTCAACGGGAAGATCTGGGTAAAGCAATTTGATGTGCTCGGGAGGTATAAAAACGGTGGCCTTTCCTCTTGCCGGACTCGTGGGTTGTAATAGCTTTAGTTTTCCCTCAGGCCACCTGAACCAATGGTTTCCTTCTTCCATTATGATTTCGCCCTGTATCAGTGTTCCCCAACCCAAGGAATGCCAAACATTTTCCTGGCTTTGGGGGTCCCAAAGT
>NZ_CALETC010000002.1:0-2471 GCF_937920065.1 Acetomicrobium mobile | reverse complement strand
TGCCTCCCTGCCAAATTTGCGGCAATACATCTTGCGCCCGCGAAGATGCAGCTAGTAAATTTCCACTCTCATCAACCAGGGCAACCCATCCCGGCAATGAAACATCCAAGACAAAAGAATCAAGTGCTCTTGACGATGTCATCATCTGGGCACGATGCATAAAACGTGGTCTGTCCACTCGCGCGGCCACTGATTGCGCTAGGTCCAATACGTAAGATTCGGCTATCTTTTTCATGGCCCTTTCATGTTCTACAACTCCCCACCCTGTAACGATCAAGATTGCAAGTGAAGGGATTAATACCAACAATGTAAGAATCAAGAGCAAATGCCTTCTCATTATTCCAACAATTCCTCCAAAGTTACTACACCATACTTTAAAGCCAAAAGTAGAGCTTCAGTTTTGTTGCGCGCTCCCAATTTATCGTATATTGATGCCAAGTGCGTTTGCACCGTCCTTTCACTTATAAAGAGTTTTGAAGCTATTTCCTTGCTCGATTCTCCTCTTCCAGCCAATAATAAGACTTCCCTCTCCCGCGGCGAAAGTTGTTCGGGGCTAAAGCCGGGTTCTTCAACAGCCAAGGCAACTTCTTTATCCAAGTATACCCCTTGCGATGCTACTATCTCTATGGCTCGCAAAAGTTCCTCCGGCGACGCAGTCTTTAGAATATAACCCTTTGCCCCTGCCCTCAAAGAGGCTAAGACGTATTGTTGGGCATCATAGGAAGTTAGCATCAGGCAAGCTACATTCAACCCCTCCTGCCTTACTCGACGAACCAAAGACACGCCATCAATACCTGGCATTCGAATGTCGATAAGTGCAACATCAGGAAGTTGTTCCTTTATCACTTCCCAAGCACTCTCACCATCAGAAGCTTCTCCTACCAGCTTAATATCTTCTTTTCCTTCCAAATAAGATTTAAATCCCTCTCGTGTCAAAGGATGATCATCAGCTAACACGACCTTTATGACCATTTTAATTCGCCTCCAACATAATATTATCCTATTTATGGTTTATGGCCTTCCTCTACACTAGTATTTTAACTATAATCCTCCAGCTTAATTACGCAAAGATGCTTATTTTATTGTCTCTGTACTGGTATCTGGTGTATCATAATTTTTGTTTAAAGGGGGTGAAATTGTGATAAACTCAAAGAAAATACTTGTATACATCTCATTAGCCTTGATTGTCATTTCCATTTACTTGGGAGTGGAGTTGCATAATTTAAAGGATCAACTTGCCTCGCTAGAAAGGGAACATCAAAAAATGCACTTAACGATTCCTCCTTCTCCCTCTTGGCCGGAAGGAATTGCGAAGGAAGAGGTGATTGATCAGCTTGCCAAACGCTCTGATATCTTTCCATGGCAAGGTGTGCTCGGAGGAACTATGGGGATTTACGATCAAGATTTAGTTTGGTTCATCGGCCCAACATGGTGTCTTGCTTACATAGAAGACGGACACATTGGCGGTTATGTTTTATTGCGATATGAGATCACACCCCAGGGGATCAAGTGGCAATTACTGGATAGCGAGCAAATCTAATTTTCGTGGCGCTGGCCAACCTGCTCATATCACACAATCCACTATCCTACAAAATTAGCTCCAAAGCAGGATGTTAACATCATCAATTTTTAACCAATTTAATTCTACCCGCCTCTACTTCTATACGCTTTGGAAAAAGGGACGCAAAATCAGAATCATGCGTTATGACCCCAACAAATGCTTCCCCGCCTAAATCATCAAATAAGTCTAACATCATTTCTAAATTTTCGTCATCCAGCATGGCCAGGCCCTCATCAATAAATAGAACTTGTTTAAATCCAACTTTATTGGCCAAATGTCTGAGCATTAGAAGGGCTACTACCGCTCTTTCTCCTCCTGATAAACTCGCAGCATCCCGCCTAAATCCATTGACTACCGCATAAAGCTTTCCGCTTTCCGACGTCAATGAAAAACCTTTGGATGAAAGGCTCTCGTTAACGGCACCGAGTAGCTCTTTAAGTATGGTATCGCTTAAAAATCGAACGAAATTCTTTCCATCGGAGTATCTTTGAAGCTTCAAGGCAACATCATAGGCCTGGTTAAGGTTCTCGTAATGTTCTCTTGTTAATCTCATCTCTTTTTCTAATTCTTTCCTCTGTCGTAAGTCGTACTTTAGCTTGCTCACAGCGTCTTTAAGGACTTCTTCGTCTGCCTCGAGCTTTCTTTTCAGATCCAATAACACGCTTGAATCTGGAATATCGTCTGAGACTTCAGACCTAAAGCATTGCAGTTCCTCTTGAGCTCGATGCAACAAACCCAGCAACCACTCGAGGTGGTTTTGTGCTTTTTCAACATCTGCCTGCCTACAAGGAGTCATATCGGGAGAGTGCACCAATGTGCATTTGTCTTCATGGGTTAACTGATACTTGATGCATGTCGTTTTAAAGAGGCTTGCGGCCTCTTTAAGTTTTTTATTCGCACTTTCGCATTC
>NZ_CALETC010000001.1:0-5785 GCF_937920065.1 Acetomicrobium mobile | reverse complement strand
GCCGGCTCTCCTCTAGCGAGCAATATGGCAGAATCAACCATGCTTTGAGTCTGGCGCATAATGCTTTCTTTGGTCTGAATGAGTCTGTGAGGTGTAGCTATAACATTGTCCAGTTCAAGCAATGGATTATCCGCCTGCAACGGTTCCTGCTCAAAGACATCGAGCCCAGCTCCAGCAATCTCACAATTCTTTAAGGCCTGGTAGAGAGCCACTTCATCGATAATCGCACCGCGGGCAGTGTTTATAATAAAGGCTGATGGCTTCATAAGTTTAAAGGCTTCTGTACTGAAAAGGTGGCGTGTTCCAGCGGTTAGAGGACAGTGAATGCTGATGTAATCGGAGTATTTAAGCATGTTCTTGAAGTCTATACAAGTTATGCCTATCTCATTAATTTTTGATGAATCTATGTAAGGGTCATAAACGTTGATTTTCATACCTAGTCCCTTTGCAATTCGAGCTACATGGCGGCCAATACGTCCAAATCCCACGAGACCTAGAATCTTGCCATACATTTCTGTGCCCAAAGCGTGCATGTGCTCCGCTGCATGTACGTTCTTATTCAGTGTTATAAGGTGACGCGATAAGGCCAACATGAGCAACACAGCCGATTCTGCCACTGAGATATGGTTGCCTGGAGAAATAATCACTTTGATTCCCATTTTGGTTGCGGCTTCTACATCAATATGGTCCACTCCCACTCCGGCTTTAATGACAGCTTTTAACTTTCTACCCTTCAAAAGCAGTGTTTCATCTACCTTATAGAGGCGTATTAGGAGAACGTCCACTTCGGGAAGCCATGCTATAAAGGCCTCTTCCTCATCTGGTGAAAAATATCTAACGGTGCCCCACTCATTAAGGAGTCTCAGAATAGCCATAACTTCTGGCCTTCGATCCACATCTAATACTGCAAAATTCATAATACCGCCTCCACCGTTAAAGATCCTGGCAAAGGGATACGAGTTTATCATATTCGCCTTCGTGCATGTTGTAGCAGTGTTCAGGCCCTGGATATATCTGTTTGCGGACTTCGCTAACGAAGGTTTTGGCAGCTGCCACGGCTATTTCTTTAAGGTTCGCGTACCGTTTAGCAAAACGTGGCGTCCTTTCAAAAAAGCCAAGAAGGTCATAAAGGTTGATCATGGGAGAGTCGCTGTAAGGGCCAGCTCCGGTTCCTAAGAATGGGATAGAGAGCTTTTCATATATAATTCTGGCCACTTCTTGGGGAACAGACTCTACGACGACGGCTACCGCTCCTGCCTTTTCAAATTCAATTACGTTCTTGATGAGTTGGTAGGCTGCTTCGGCATCTCTTCCTTGGGTTTTATATCCTCCAAGCATATTTATGGACTGGGGAGTGAGTCCCGTATGAGCAACGACCGGAATAGATGCCTCAGTAAGACGGCGAATGAGTGGAACTATCTCTGCACCGCCCTCGATCTTTACGCTATCCGTTCCTGCCTCTTTGAGGTACCGAATAGCATTTCTAACAGCCTCTTCCCCAGAAACTTGGTAGCTTCCAAAAGGCATGTCCCCCATGATAAAAGCGGTGGGAGCTCCCTTGCGGACAGCAATCGCATGCTCAATCATTATGTCAAGCTTTGCCCCAAGAGTATCTTCATTTCCAAAGGTAATCATGGATATGGAGTCACCCACGTTTATAATATCAATGCCAGCCTCTTCGGCGATGCATGCCATCGGATAATCGTAAAGAGCGGTACGAGGCATTTTTTCTCCCTTTGCTTTTTTTTCGTAGAGGTACGGAACTCCCTTGCGTTTCATTATGCATTCCTCCTTAATAGTTGTTGTTTATATTTGTTAAAAAGAGCATAGAGAATTGAAGCCACACTAAGAACAAAAAGTACGAGAGAGATGGGTCTAGTGAAGAAGATCGCGTAGCTTCCATTTGAAATAATTAACGACTGCCATAGGGCGTCTTCTGCAATCGGGCCAAGTATAATTCCCAGTACAATCGGGGCGAGGGGAAAATTAAAATGCTCTAGAACGACACCTATCACTCCGAAGCCCAGCATGAGCGAGACATCCATAAAGCTATTCTGGATAGCGTATGAACCTGCAACGCTGAACACGATTATGAGAGGTACTAAAATTTTATTAGGAACACGCAAAACCTGAGGAAAGATTTTGAGTCCAGCCAGCCCCATGACAAACATGATGACGTTAGCGACAAGGAGGCTCATTATAAATCCATAGACAACATCCGGCCTCCCGGTAAAGAGCATAGGACCAGGGTTAAGACCATGGATGAGGAGTCCGCCAAGAAGTACTGCGGAAGCCGAGTTTCCCGGGATACCAAGAGTCAGAAGAGGCACAAGGGATCCACCAACAACGGCATTATTGCTTGCTTCAGATGCAGCAACCCCTTCGATAATACCTGTTCCGAAAGTTTCTGGACGGTCAGATTTTCGCTTTGCTTCACTATAACTTACAAAAGAGGCAATATCAGCCCCTGCTCCAGGAAGAATTCCAACAATAGTTCCAATGATAGACGAGCGCAAAAGAGTCTTGCGAATCGAATGGAGTTCCGTCCATGAAGGAAGCGCGTTTCCTATAAGGTTCGACTTTGCAGGAACAGCATTTTTACTATCCGGCTTAAGGCAAAGCCGCAGAGCCTGAGAGAAAGAGAATAATCCAATAAGCGCCGGAACAAGAGAAACGCCATCATAGAGGCCAACATTGCCAAAAGTAAATCTTGGAAAACCTTCTATTGTGTCAAAACCAACCGTTGCAATTAATAACCCAAAAGCACCAGCGAGGAAGCCTTTAATGAGGCTTTTATCATCGGAAAGAGAGATTATGATTGTAAGGCCGAGAACGGCTACCATAAAATATTCTGGAGGTCCAAAGGACAGAGCAAAGGATGCTAGAGGTGGAGCGAGAGAGAGAAGGATCACTGCGCCGAAGATGCCACCAATAAAGGAAGAAACAAGAGCTATCCCTAGCGCTTTTGCTCCCTGTCCTTTTTGCGTCATAGGATATCCGTCAAATACAGTTGCGCAAGATGCAGCTGTGCCAGGGGTTCTCAAAAGTATGGCAGAAATAGATCCTCCATAAACAGACCCATTATATAAGCCACCTAACATGGCGAGACCTGCTATAGGAGACAAAGAAAATGTAAAGGGAACAAAAAGGGCTATGCCCATTGTGGTAGACAATCCCGGCATTGCACCTATGATGATGCCGCAAAAGGTACCGATACCTATAAGTAACAAGTTTGTTAAGCTAAAAAAGCTAACAACACCTAGAGCTATATTTTGAAGAAGATTTATACCCATATTAATATTCCTCCATAATCACTAAAGAGAGAAAGGGAAACGGGGCAGGGGCACCCCTAAAACATAGGCAAAAAGTATAAATATGACCGCAGATGCCCCTACTGATATTGCGGCAATTGTTGCAATTCGCCGCACTCCTAACACTGCCATGCTTGCGCTTGTGTAAATAAAAGTAGATACCACATATCCTAGCCTGGGGATTATAGCTAAATATATTGCCGATAAAACAAAGATTATCACTGGCTTGATCGAGAGAGAAACAGATGCTCCTTCTTTTTTACGCCAGGATTCTATTCCCCACAAAACTGAAAGTACGAAAATAAACATAAGGATCCGTTGTGGAAAATATGCTGATACTTCTGGAAATCCGAGTGTGTGAACGTATAATGCAATTGAGGTGCCGGCAAAAAACATCGCAAGCAGAACATCAAAATTGAAAGACATGACAAACTCCTCTTATATTTTTAAATTCAATTTTTGTAATTACAGAGCTTCGCATTTTTTAGACACCATCATATATTCGGGTAATTTACACTTTTGAATATTGATACCCTATTGCTAATCTGCACTTTCAAGAAGTTGGCGGATGACTTCGCTCTCTTCTGCCAGCTCTTTAGCGTAAGCATCGGGGTCTATGTATTCAAAGGTTTGCCCCATATTTTTAACAGTTTTCAAGTAATCTTCGTCGGTAAGAGCTTTTTTAAAGGCTTCGCGCAAAGTAGTGAGGATCTCGGGATCTAATCCCTTGGGGGCGACGATTGCCCTGCTTGAACTTGAGATAACCCCGTAACCTTGTTCTTTGAAGGTCGGAACTTCGGGCAGTTGCTCGTGGCGCTTTTCAGCCATTATTCCAAGAAGACGAATCTGACCTGACTGTACGAATGGAATGGCTTCATCAACATTGAAGGCAATGAGTTTGACGTGGTTTCCTAAAACGGCAGTACGGGCAGGGCCTGCTCCCTTAAAGGGAACATGGTTTAGGCTGATGCCGACTTCCTTCATAAAGAGCAGAGCTGCAAGATAGTCATCAGAAAACTGTCCACTAGATCCTATTGTAAGAACACCAGGGTTCTCTTTGGCCATGGAAATAAGGTCATCTAGGGTTTTAATTTCAGAGTTTGCATTTACACCAATACAGTGCTCACTACCACCAGCGGGGGCAATCATCTCAAAATCTTCATAGGCATAACTTGTCTTTCGAGTGTAAATGTTAATGAAGAACACGGGGATATTAATCATGCCTACTGTATATCCGTCTGGTTTAGCGCGGGCTATTGTTGAAAAACCTATTTCTCCGTTACCACCTGGCTTATTGACTATAGCGAGGGTTCCACCCAAATACTTGTCCACGTAAGGTTTGAGATTTCGGGCAGAAATGTCAGTGCCGCCTCCAGGAGAGTATGCAACGATAAAACTTACCGCGCTTTCTGGATATTTGGCCTCTGCTGGAAAAACAGTTGAACAAAACACTATCACTAAAGCTACCAATGACATTGCAAATATCTTTTTCAATTATCTCCCTCCAGAGCTTAGTATATTAGCGACTTTTAAGGTTAAAACTATTTGTACCACTGCCGCCTTATTGATAAAACCTTTTCTATTTCTGAAAAATCCTTATTTTTGAGACCATCGAGAATAATAGCGTGACGTCTGTGAAAGAGTTCGACTTGGTCATCGCTACACATATTATTGAGAAGCGAGAGTCGAATTTGATAATAGAGGGAACGTAGAATATTTTTAATAAGGGAAAAATCTGTTTTCTCAAGCAAAAACATGTGAAATTCCATATCCAAATCTGCAAATCCAACAGTTCTAAGCCATGAATCCTTTTCGGCAATCATCCTTTTTTCTTTTTTCATATGCCCATCCAAAAGCGCGAAATCTTCCTTGTTAAGCCTATCTCCCGTAATCAAATCTTCAAACATTCTCAATTCAAGCATTGTGCGAACTTCCATAATTTCTCTCAGTTCTTTTTCTGTATGCTTCGCTACGAACCAACCTACTCGTGGCTTCGCTACAACAATACCTTGATGTTCAAGCTCTTTAAGTGCCTCTCGCACAGGAGATCTGCTTACATTCAACTCTTCTGCTATATCACGTTCGACTATCTGGTCCCCCTTTCTGTACGAATCACCACAAAAAATCTTGCGGCGTAGGTAATCCGCAATATAGTGATTCAGGTTTTCTGGTAAAACAACCTTTGCTTCTTGATTCACAAGAATCCCTCCATATGCTTGGTGGTCTACTGTCGACCAACAATGATTATAATAAGTAAATAAGAAAAGTCAAGTGCTCAAAATTGTCTCATCTAAAACCTGCTAAAACCTGGATTAAAACCGAAGCCTGTATCCTTCGTTCAATGGCTCAAGATTAAAAAAGTGCCTCAAAGAAGATAAAAGGGGCGCATAACGGGGGTCATTTTAAAGAGAGCGGTTACAATAGGGGCCTTCCTTTATGCTATCGAAAGGAAGGCCCCATCACGCACGATATCA